>QHRF01000050.1 GCA_003220055.1 Verrucomicrobiota bacterium
TGTTCTCGGATCGCCGGCCGCTATCGAAGAATTCACACGCACCTGACAATGGTTCGGATTGCAGCGGCGTTGTGTTTTTTGGCGGTCGGGCTCGGTGCTTTTGGCGCGCACTGGTTAAAGCCGACTCTCGAGGCTCACGGCCTGGTCGATGTCTGGAACAAGGCTGTCCTTTATCATTTCATTCACGCGATCGCGCTATTCGTACTCGCGCTTTGCGGAACCGCGAATCGCGGTGCGTGGTGGTTGTTTTTCGCCGGGATTTTGCTGTTCAGTGGAAGTTTGTATGTGATGGCGCTGACGAATGTTCGTTGGTTGGGCGCGACCACGCCTCTGGGCGGTCTGTGTTTTCTGGCGGGCTGGGCGTGGCTGGTTATTTCGCCTACAAGATAGGGGCGGTTGATTCGTTCGATGCCCGCTCACTCACCCTCTCGGGCTTTCCCGTCTATGTCGCTCGGCTCCCGCCGGCTCCATTCACCGAACCGATCCGAGCCGGATTGGCATTTGCGGGCGATTGAGGTTAATCGCCCCTACCCGCGTTGGTAGAACGCTAGCTTCCATCGAGGGACGCGTCTTGTGTATAATCGGCGGCTCGTAACCGTCTAACGAATAGACATGGATGTCGCAACCCTACGTTCAGTCCCACTTTTCGCGTCGCTCGATTCCAAAGCGACTGCCGAGCTGGGCAAATATCTGACCATTCACGATTATCCGAAGTCGGCCACGATTTTTCGCTACGGCGATCCGGGCGACGCGATGTATTTGATCGATGTGGGCAAGGTGCGGATCAGCATTACCGACGCTGACGGCGCGGTCGTGACGCTGGCTGAGCTGGGCGCTGGCGATTTCTTCGGCGACATGGCAATGCTCGACGGGCAGGGGCGGTCGGCGAATGCGACCGCGATCGAACACGCGCGCCTGGCAAAACTGACCCGCGACGATTTTCTTTCGTTCATGCGGGGCGATCCACGGGTGACCCTCGAATTGCTTACGGCCCTGACGCAGCGCTTACGGCGCACGGATGAACTTTTGCGGCACCGTGTCTCGCGCAACGTAAATCAGGAAGAAGCCTTGCGTATGACATTCGCCGACCGCGCGGCGGACCGGATCGCAGAATTTGGCGGCAGTTGGAAGTTTATTATCCTCTCGATTGTGCTTTTTGGGGTCTGGGTGGCGGCAAACACGATTCTGCTGACGCGAAGACCGTTCGATCCTTATCCGTTTATTCTGTTGAACCTGGCGCTGAACATGATCACCGCCTTGCAGGCGCCGATTATCATGATGTCGCAAAATCGGCAGGCGCATAAAGATCGGCTACGCGCGAACCTGGATTATCAAGTAAACCTCAAGAACGAATTGTTGCTGAGCGACATCATTCGGCGCTTGGACGAAATCGAAAAGCGAAAGCGCGAGTAGTGCGCAATTCGCTCGCCCCGGACGAGTATCGCCGCGACCGGATAAGATCGACCATGCGCGAGGCTTGTCGGGGTGGGTTCGGCTGAGTATGATCGTGACGATTAGCCGATGTCTGCCTTCTCGTTCGACACGCAGCGAGCCGCGTTAACCATTGTCGCGTTCATCGGAACGTTCATTGTTGCGTTAAGCTTTGGGCGATTTCTGAAACGGCGCGCCGAAGTTCGCCTCGGAATTCTGTATCAACTTTTCTGTCTCGCGCTTGCATTCTACGTCGCGCTTGCCGTCTACGGATTGGAAGCGCCGTGGCGGGTGCATGTCGGCGCCGCGGCAATATTGCTCAGCACAGCGCTGATTGTCGCGTTGGTCAATCGTTACGTTTGGGACATTTACTTTGAACGGCGCAAGCAAACACCGATTCCGCATTTCCTGCGCGAAGTTGTCGCGCTGGTCATTTTTGTTGTGGCGCTGCTCTTTGTTCTGAGCTTCGCCTATCATGCCGAGCGCGGTCTGAAGAGCGTTGTCGCAACATCTGGGGTCGCAGCCGTAATCCTCGGCTTGGCCGGTCAGAATCTTCTCGGCGGAATCATTGCCGGCATGTCGTTACAAATCAATCGCCCTTACCGGGTGGGCGACTGGTTGCAGGTCGGCGATCGGTTCGCCGAAGTCATGGAGATCAACTGGCGTTCGACGCGTTTGCGCACAAACGACGCCATTTACCTCGACATTCCGAACAACGAAATCGTCAAGAGCACCATCGTTAATCTGCATTATCCGACCGAGGTCCATGCCATGCGGATTCGTGTCGGTGTGGATTACAATGTGCCGCCAAACCGCGTGAAAGATACTCTAACGCGGGCCGCCCAAAGCGCAGTGAATGTTCTGCCGGAGCCCAAAGTAAGGGTGTTCCTGGTCGATTTCGCGGATCACGCCGTGATCTACGAAATCAAATACTACATGGGCAACCATTCCCGGATCAACGAGACCAACGATGCCGTCCGGACCAATGTCTGGTACGAATTGAAACGTCAGCGGATTCGGATTCCGTTTCCGATTCGCACATTGCAATTGGAACGGCGCCCATCGGCACCCGTGCCGGAAGGCCACGAAGAAGCTCGCGCGATTCTTCGGGGTGAACTGCTTTTCCAGTGTTTGTCCGACGGCCAGATCGACAATCTGGTCAAGCAATCGCATCTCAATCATTTCGGGCGCGGCGAACGCGTGATTGAAGAAGGCGCGGAAGGCGATTCCATGTTCATCCTGCTCCGCGGGGCGGCGCAGGTGTCCGTTTCAAAAAATGGATCGACAATCCCGGTGGCGACATTGCGCTCGGGGGATTGCTTTGGAGAAATGTCGCTTCTCACCGGGGAAAAGCGGAGCGCGACGGTGCGAGCGGATGGCGACTGCTATGTGATGGAGATCAGCAAGGCGACCATGGGGGAAGTCATTCGCGATTCTCCCGAGTGTTTGAAGCAACTGAGTGAGCTGCTCGCGAAACGCAAAATGGAAACCGAAGGCATTCTCAAAGACGCGGCGATATCGAGTGCCGACCAAGCCGCCAAACAACGCGAATACACCGCCACCTTCCTCAATCGCCTCAAAACCTTCTTCGCGCTCTGACCGAGCTGCCACGGCGACTCGCGACTAATTGGCATGTTTCATTGTGCCAGATGCAGCTAATCTAACGTTTGTGTCGGCTATTGGTTTCCGCGACATGATCAAAATCTTGGTGCGTTCCCGCTCGTTGCGCTTCACTGCCGACATGGTGCGCCAATCTCCGACCTCATCGCTGGCCCGCTTGCGTTGGTCCGGCCGAGACGTTTTTTATCGATCAGGTACCGCCGATCCATTTGTTTTGTATCAAGTGCTGCTCAGGAGCGGCAAGAAAGCGGAGTATTATGTGCCTCCGGGGCTCAGACCGGAAACCATTCTCGATATCGGCAGCAACATCGGTGCTTCCATTCTTTACTTTCATCGCCAGTTCCCCGACGCCAAGATTTTCGGGTTCGAACCTCATCCTGACACCTTTCGGATATTGCAAGAAAATGTCGCGCATCTGCCTGGTGTCACGATTTTCAACTATGGCCTCGGAGCGACTCATCAACGCATTGCCACCCGCGCTGATCAGGTAAATTTTGGCGCGTTTAACACTCGCGGCCACTTCAAAGATCGTGGCCACCCGGCCGCCACCGTAGAGTGCGAGGTTCGCCGTTTAGATGACGTCTTGCGCGAAATCCGGATAACGCAGGTCGACCTGATCAAGATCGACTGCGAGGGTGCCGAGGCCGACGTCTTTTCAACCCTGCCCGATGAGATTTTGAATGACTGCCAATGGATTGTTGGCGAATTTCACGATCACACCGGCTTCGGGGTGCTTGCACGTTTGGCACCACATTTTCATCTGGATCTGAAAAAAAAGATGTTTCGTCCGCGGTTTCGTTTTCACGCATGCAACCTCAGCAAAGTGGAGCAACTGCCCCGCTCCGATCTCGATGCGCTGCAGCGTTGAACCGATGGATACACGGAAATGCGGCTTGCCAGATTCTTGTAAAACTGCATCCTGCGTATTTTTGCATAATGCAATAAGATCACGCCGAGGCTCTTACAATCGAGGCAAATAGCCTTTGCCAGCATCGGAAATCTTCATAAAGTCGTGCGCTTTACCGCGCTAAAGCCATGCCTTTCCTTGCTCTTAACCTGCTCGATTCCGGGGTGCCATTGTCGATGGTTTGCGCCGCCATCGGTCTCGTTTTCGCCTTCCTTCTCATTGGCATAGTGCTCCGCGCGTCCGCCGGTAATGAACGGATGCGTCAGATTTCCGGAGCAGTGCAGGAGGGCGCGAAGGCATATTTGAATCGGCAGGTCGTCACGATCAGCGTAATCGCCGTCATTATTTTTATTCTCCTCTTCATCTTTAAAGATCATCCGACCGCGATCGGTTTTATGGTCGGCGCGTTTTGTTCCCTCTCGGCCGGCTTCATCGGCATGCGCATCGCAGTCATCGCGAATGTGCGCACGACCCAGGCGGCAACGAGTTCGAGTACGCGTGCCTTGCGTATGGCATTCAACGGCGGCGCGGTCACCGGTCTGTTGGTGGTTGGTCTCGCGCTTCTATCGGTGTCGATCTTTTATACCGCGGCCAACAAGATGGTTGGCCATGATATGGCGATTCGCAGTCTGGTTGGTCTCGCGCTCGGCGCCAGCTTGATCAGTGTCTTCGCACGACTCGGCGGTGGCATTTACACTAAAGCGACCGATGTCGGAGCAGATCTGGTCGGCAAAATTGAGCAAGGCTTTGAAGAAGACGATCCGCGTAATCCGGCAACGATCGCAGACAACGTCGGCGATAACGTTGGCGATTGTGCCGGCATGGCCGCGGACGTTTTTGAAACTTACGCAGTCAGTTTGATCGGCGCCATCTTGGTAGGCGCGCTCACGCTGGTTGGAAATTCAGCGGCGATCGTCTATCCGTTCGTGCTTGGCGGG
>QHRF01000051.1 GCA_003220055.1 Verrucomicrobiota bacterium
TCGCCGCGAAGTTTCGGCATCTTGAGGTCGCAGATTACCGCATCGTATTCGTGTGCCTTGACCTTGAGCATCGCTTCCTCGCCGTCGAAGGCGACATCGACCAGAAAATTTTCGTCGGCAAGGATCCATTGGAGCGCCGAAGCGAGCTGTCTGTCGTCATCGACGACCAGGATCGCCTTGAGCTCAAGACTGTGGACGACAGGCTGCAGTTCCTCCGGAAGCGGCTCAAATTTTCTCATCGTGCCGCTGCTGCTTAAGCAGGCGAAGTGCCACGAGGGTCGCTGGCCAGAATTCCGATCGTGGCTTCAGTTTCGGCGCCATCGAGCCTGGCGATGCAGTTTGCGCGCGAGGGCAATCAGACCCTGATCGGTTTTATCCGACCCCATCGTTCAACATTTATTCGCACGTCGAGCGAGTGATTCTCAACTAAGCTTGCGACGCTTCGCGAAGAATTCGATTGACCGCAGCTGCGGTGTCAGGCGACGGCGCGATACTGATCACGAGACTTTTGCTCACCGGCGTGTTGCTGCGATCAGCGCTGTTGTTGATTGAAACGAGCACATTCGCTTCCGGAAAATAGGTCGCCGTACAACGCCGCGCGATCTCCATCGGCGCGACCATGAAATGGCAGGCCGTGCGCATTTCATCTTTGTAGTAACTGGTTAGATCAACGAGCTGGCCTTGCCGCAGACCGGCAGCCTTGATGTCATCGCCATTCATGAAGATCACGCGGCGCCCGTTGTAAACGCCGCGATAGCGATCATCCAGTCCATAGATCGTCGTGTTGAACTGATCGTGGCTCCGCACCGTCGTCATCAAATATTGATCCGGCGCGAGATTGGGCGGCGTCAGCTGCGAAATGCAGAACTTCGCTTTGCCTTCGGGATTGTTGAATTTCCGGCGATCACGCGCGTCGTTCGGCAAATAAAAAACATCTTTGCGAATCCGCGCGTTGAAATTCTCGAACCCAGGAACCACGCGCTCAATGCGATTGCGGATCCGATCGTAATTCGCGACAAGGCCGTCCCAATCAACCGTCGAACGCGAGCCGAGAGTCGCCTTTGCCAGACCGGCAACGATTGCTGGTTCGCTGAGAAGATGTTGACTGGCGGGCTCAGCGTGTCCGCGGGACGGATTGATGATTCCCATCGAATCTTCGACGGTCACAAATTGTTCGCCTGATTCCTGACGATCAATTTCCGAACGGCCGAGACAAGGGAGAATCAATGCGATTTCGCCAGTAATCAGGTGCGCACGATTCAATTTCGTCGAGACGTGTGCGGTGACGCGGCATTTATGCAACGCCTTGGCGGTGTATTCGGTATCGGGCGGTGCCGCGAGAAAATTTCCGCCCATCGCGAAGAAGAATTGAATCTTGCCTTCATGCATTTGCTTAATTGTCTCGACTGTGTTGGTGCCGTGCCCGCGCGGCGGACTGAATTGAAATTCGCGGCTGAGCTTCTCACGAAAGGCGTCGGTCATTCGCTCCCAGATCCCCATCGTGCGATCGCCCTGAACGTTGGAATGCCCCCGTACCGGACACGGACCTGCGCCGCGTTTTCCGATATTGCCGCCGAGCAGAAGAAAATTCATCACTTCCTGGATGGTGGCCACAGCGTTCTTGTGCTGCGTCAATCCCATGGCCCAACAACAAATGATGCGCTTGGCGCGCATCGCGATTTCAGCGGCGGTGCGAATCTGTTCGCGCGTGAGGCCGCTGATTTCGAGAATCTGATCCCACGGCGTCACGCACACGTGCGCAGCGAATTCTTCGAACCCGGTCGTGTATTGATCAATGAATTGTCGATCTAACGCCGCGCCCGGGCGGCGGTCCTCTTCCTCGAGCATTTCTTTCATGATCCCGCGCATCGCGGCCATGTCCCCGTTGATCCGGACCGGCAACCACAGATCGGCCAGCGGCGTTCCGCGATTGAGCAGCATCTTGGCCGCGAACTTCAGCGGGTTTCGATACTCTTGCGGATTCGGATTCACCACTGAGATCAATCCCGTCTCACGGATCGGATTGATCGCAACAATCGTCGCGCCGCTTTTCTTGGCTCGTTCCAACGTCGTCATCATGCGCGGATGATTCGTGCCGGGATTCTGGCCGATGATGAAAATGGCGTCGGTACATTCAAAATCTTCGAGCCTTACGCAGCCTTTGCCGATGCCGATGCTCTCCTTCAACGCGACGCTGCTCGATTCGTGGCACATGTTGGAGCAATCGGGCAGATTGTTGGTGCCGAATTGCCGCGCGAAGAGCTGATAAAGAAACGCCGCTTCGTTACTGGTGCGACCGCTCGTGTAAAACGTGGCCGCATTCGGCGTCGGCAACGCGTTCAATTCGCGCGCCATCAATTCGAACGCGTCGTTCCAATCGATCGGCTGGTAATGCGACGCGCCTTCGCGTTTTACCATCGGATGAACCAGCCGACCTTGCAGCTCGAGCCAGTGATCGGTCTGCTCTTGCAGATCCGCGATCGAATACTTGCGGAAGAATTCTGGACCGATTTGCTTCTTCGTTGCTTCGCTGGTCAGCGCTTTGACGCCGTTCTCGCAAAACTCGAACACGTGACGATCGCGATCCGGATTCGGCCAGGCGCAACTCTGGCAATCGAACCCATCTTTTTTATTGATCTTGAGCCAATCGCTAATGGCGCGTGCAAAACCCGTTTCGCGCGCGGTGAATTTCAAACTTTCGGCGAGGGCGCGCATTCCGGCCGCCACCCGATCCGGTGCGCGCAATTTCACCTGCGCCTGTTCTTCGGGTGGCTGTGCTCCGGGTGTTCGATCCCTGCTCGGTTCGGGCTTGGATGATTGATCCAGCTTCATGTCGATCTAACGCGCTGGCGCGACGAAATCTAAATCAGCTTTCGAATCCCGTCCGCAAGATTCGCTGCTGGTAATTTCAGCGAGCGGCCTGTTTCTCAATTTGGTGCCGGAAATAGCCTTTCCAATTTTCTGGCAACGCGTCCACTTCGATGGCGCGTCGCCGCGCTTTCACATCGTCTTTCTCAAAAGCATAGAGACGAGTGATATCGGCCACGCTGATATCTTGTTGCTCGCGCCCGATTAGTTCCAGAGCGTCTCCCGCACTAACGATTCCTTCCCGCATCACGGCAAAATAAAAACCGGAACGTCGGCTGGCTAGAAAACGTTTGATGATATCGGCGCGACCAAACTTAATCCCGAGCTTATAACACGGCATTCGCGGTTCTGTCGCCATAACTTCCGCTTCGCCGATCCGAAATCTGTCCCCGATGTAAAGGGCGTCCTCGAGCAACCCCTCGGTCGTGAGATTTTCTCCGAACATTCCGAACGATAGATCCATCGTGGGCAATTCAGCCCGCCAAAAAGCGTAATGCTCCGACGGATAAGCATAAACCGCCTTGCTCGCACCGCCGTGAACGGTGAGATCGGCTTGTCCATCACCATCGAGATTTAACCTACGCAACATCACCGGACTTTTGACCGGCTCCTTAAAAATTCCCGTCGTGACGAGTTTGCCTTCCCAAGCCACTTCCCGCGGCAATCCAACATTCACCGACAAAATTTTCATAGTTCGCCGCTGACTAAAGCAACTAGGGATTCTTGCGCTCGAGGACTACCCCGAAAGGATGCAGTTCGGCAGTCATCACGCCTGCGGCCACGGCAGGGTCCGCTTCCATGAGTTTTCGCGCGGCGGCTTCGTCTGCAGCCTCAAAAATCGCAATTCCAAATGTTTTATCGCCCGGTTCTTTCGTGCGTCCGGCAAGAATCAGCTGACCAGATTGAACCGCAGCCTTGAAATTGGCGAGATGCCGATCAACGGCTGCCTTGTCCTCAACGGTCCAAGCCTTGTCATCGTGCAGACGCGGCACAAGATGTAAAACGTAAATGAATTGTTTCGGCTTTTCGGCTTTCGCTTCCTGGGCATAGGACAAGTTCGTGAATGTGGAAACGTAAATCATCAAGCCGACAAATTGAGCAAAGAGATTCTTCATTTTAACAGGATTTACCGGGTTAAATTGGATTGCAGCATGAAGAATCTACCAAATCCTGTTTATCCTGTCGTTTTGTTGTTCCTGGCTTCCTGGTTTCCTGATTCATACATTCTTAATTGATGGCGAAGTTTATCCTGATCGGCTCCGGCCTGGCCGGCGGATTGCTCGCCGCGTATTTGGGCCGGCGCGGATACGAGGTCGATCTTTACGAACGCCGGGCCGATCCGCGCGAAGGCAACATGGTCGGTGGACGTTCGATCAATCTCGCGCTTTCGACCCGCGGAATTCACGCGCTCGAGCAAATCGGTATTGCTGATGAAGTATTGAAACACGCGATCCCAATGCGCGGCCGAATGATCCATCCCGCAGGCGCGGGAGCGCGCACGATCTTCGCGCCCTACGACGTCGATCCGAACAAGCACATCAATTCGATCGGCCGCGCGGCGCTCAACACGACGGTAATCGAAGCGGCCCAGCGTTATCCAAATGTGCATGTAAAATTCAATCACAAGTGCACCGACGTCGATATCGATTCGCCAACCGCTCACCTCGTCGATTCTGGTGTAGAGGCGGCCGTGTCGGCCGCAAATCTGAAAATCATCACGGCTTTGGGCGATGCCGTGATTGGCGTGGATGGCGCGTTCTCAGCCGTCCGCCAATCGATGCAACTGAAGATCGACAATTTCGAGTACGACGAGAGTTATCTCGCGCACGGCTACAAGGAGCTGACGATTCCACCCGGGCAGAATGGTTCATGGCGTATGGAGAAGAACGCGCTCCACATCTGGCCCCGGAAAAGTTTCATGATGATCGCGCTGCCGAATCCCGACGGCTCGTTCACCTGCACGTTGTTTTGGGAATTCGAAGGACCGCGCAGTTTCGCCACGACCAAAACCGACGACGAGGTTCGTCGATTCTTCGAGGAAGAATTTCCCGATGCCGTGTCGCTCATGCCGAATCTGCTCGACGATTTTAAAAACAATCCGACGGGCTCGTTGGTCACGATCCGGTGCGCGCCGTGGTTCTATCAAGACAAGGTCTGCCTGGTTGGCGACGCCGCCCACGCGGTCGTGCCGTTTTACGGTCAGGGAATGAACGCCGCCTTCGAGGATTGCGTCGTACTCGACGAATGCCTCGCAGAATTTCCACAAGATCGACAACGCGCGTTCGCGGAATATTTCCAGCACCGAAAAGTAAATGCCGACGCGCTGGCCGACCTCGCGCTGGGAAATTTTATCGAGATGCGCGACAAAACTGCGTCGCGCGCCTTCCGCGCGAAAAAGAAACTCGATCACTTCCTCGAAGCGACGCTTCCCGGAATTTATCTGCCGCTCTACACCATGGTGACTTTCACGCGTATCCCCTACGCCGAAGCCGGCCGCCGCGCGCGCCTGCAAAACGGCATCGTTTACGCCGGTCTGACCGCTGTCGCAGCAATATTAATTGGTATCCTCGTACGCTTGGCAGGCTCGCGCTAGAAGTCGCCCGGCGAAGGCGATGGGCTGGTGAAGCTTTGCGCTCCTCCTCGATAAGGCGAACAAAAGAGACCGGTACATAATTGAAGTGACCGTTTTTCCGGCGGAACGGTTACTAAATCTTTTCGCGCGGCCGGATCGTTGCGATTGCAGCAGCGGAGTTTAGACTTCAGTTCATGGAGACCGACCTCGCGCAACTTGCCGCCGACCGTTACGAAATTGCGGACGCATTGCATCGCTATGCGTTCGGCCTCGATCACGGCGATGCCGATTCGTTGGCCTCGACGCTGACCGAAGATTGCGTTCTGGATTTTCGACCGGCCGGCAAGAAACTCGGACTCGATTTTCCAAGACTGAACGGCCGCCAGGCAATCCTTGATGCGCTGATTCCACTTCTCGGTCCGCTCGATACCAGTCACACGGTGAACAATCTCCAGATCGAGATCAGCGAAGATTCAGCAACGCTTTATTGCTACGTGCTGGCGCAACATTTCATGCCGCGAGAAGGTTGCCGTCCCGGATCAGAGAACGCGCTCTTGATGAACCGCTATGATTGCGAGCTAGTCCGCGATGGCGAGAAGTGGCGCTTCAAACGTATGACCATCGACAATGCCTGGGCACAGGGTAATCCGGAAATCCTCAACGCCTTGGCGCAGCAGCGCGTTCTCACCACGAAGCCGAAGCCGCCGAAATAATTTCGCGACCGCGCTTCTCTTGACAGTCTAGGGAAAAGATTGAACAATCCTTTACCAAGACTGTCTAGGCATCCAATGAACCGTTATGTTGATCTCGCTTATTGCGTCATGCGAATCGTGATCGGACTGTTGTTCGCCTGTCACGGTGGGACCAAGATCCTTGGTTTTCCAGCAAGCTCGTATGGCCCGGCGGCGAATACGCTCGGCCTTGTTACTGGCTGGATTGAATTAATCTGCGGGTTCTTCGTGGCGCTGGGCTTTTTTGCCAGGCTCGGGGCATTCTTTGCCAGCGGTGAAATGGCGGTCGCATATTTTGTCGTCTCCGCCGGTCGCGGTTTTTTCCCTATCGCAAACGGAGGTGAAATCGCGGTGACATATTGTTTCGCATTTCTCTTTATGGTCTTTTACGGAGCCGGTCGCTGGAGCATTGATTTCGTTTTGAAAGAAAAAGCGTCGGCCGCACGCGCGACGACCTAAGTTTTATGGCAAAGGAAAAACCCGATCTCGTTTATGGCACGCTCGACATGCTCATCCTGAAGGCGCTTCAGTACGATCCGAGGCACGGGCTCGCAATCGCGGATCGGATCCAGCAGATGTCGAACGATATTCTCCATGTCGAGCAAGGTTCGCTTTACCCGGCTCTTTACCGGCTTGAAGCACAAGGCTGGATCAAAGCCGAATGGGGCGTGTCCGATAACAATCGCAAGGCACGTTATTACAAACTGACGGCGGCCGGCCGCAAACAGCTTTCCGCGGAAGAAGAACACTGGCTTCGAATCACCAAAGGAATCGATCTCGTGCTCGCTGGAGGCTAACAAATTATGCCGCGACTTCGCGCCTGGTTCTCTCGCTTGCTCGGTTTGTTTCAAAAAAACAAACGGGGCGCCGAGATGGCGGAAGAAATACAAACGCATCTCGATCTTTTGATCGAGCGCAACATTGCCGCGGGAATGTTGCCGCACGAAGCGCGTAACGCAGCGCTGCGCCAGTTCGGCGGTGTCGAGCAGATCAAGGAGGTCGCGCGCGAACAACGCGTCTGGCGCTGGGCCGACGAATTTGTTCAGGACATTCGCTACGGCGCGCGAATCCTCCGTCGAACTCCGGGATTTTCCATTCTGGCAATTCTTTGTCTGACTCTCGGCATTGGCACGAACGCAGCCGCCTTAAGTTGGATCGAAGGGATTCTCATTCGCCCCTATCCGCTCGTCGCACACCAGGACAGGATGGCTGCGCTCAGCGGCACGGTCCGTGGCGGGGA
>QHRF01000081.1 GCA_003220055.1 Verrucomicrobiota bacterium
AATTTTACGACGCCATGCCGCTGGAACGCTTCCCGCACCGGCGCTGCTTCGAGCACGGCCTTCTCGTTGAACTTGCAAGTGAGACACCAGGCCGCGGTAAAATCAACGAATACGGCGTGACCCTGATCGCGCTCAGTTCGCAAACGCTCGGGCGTAAACGGTTGCCAATCGCCGGGTGCCCCCGAGGCCGCGATGTCGATCCTGGCTGATTGAAACTTATCTCCGATGAAATAAGCGCCGCTAAAGAGCAGGAGCAGGAGCATGAGCACGAGAACCAAACTTCGTTTAGCGGTGGACGTGGCCGGCAAAATAAACGCGCCTTTCATCCAACAGGCGATGGCGACGATGAGCAAAAAGCAGCTTGCCCAAATTGCGCCTTCGAGACCGCGTTGGGCGCCTAGGACGTAGAGCAGAAAGAGCAAAGTCGCGAGCAGCAAGAAGCCCATGAACTGTTTCACGTGCACCATCCATGGCCCGGGCTGCGGAAGAAATCGGAGCCAGGCTGGTTGCGCACTCAGCAGAAAATACGGCGCACTCATCCCAGCGGCGATGGCGACAAACATCGCCAAAATGACAATCGGTGATTGCGCAAATGCGAAGCCGAGCGCGGTCCCGAGAAAAGGAGCAGTGCACGGCGTCGCCAGAACGGTCGCGAACACGCCTTGAAAGAATGAGCCGAGATCGTCTTTTCGCTCCGAACTTGCGAGCAAACCGCGGGTCATGCTCTGCGGCAGCGAAATCTCGAAGACGCCGAAGAGATTCAGCGCGAAAACCAGCACCACGATACTGAGACCAAGAACGAAATAAGCGTTGGTGAATTGGAACCCACCCCAAGTGACGTCGCGTCCGCCGGCTTTAAGCGCGATCAGCAGCAATGCAAGCGCGATGAACCACGCAAAAATGCCGGCGGTAAAAGCCAGCCCGCTGCGGAAAATTTTCTGCCGGCTTTGTCCCGCTTGTTGAATGAAACCAAAAATTTTGAGCGAGATCACCGGGAGAACGCACGGCATCAGGTTCAAAATGAACCCGCCGATAAAACCGAATAACAAAAAGGTGAAAATTCCACGCGAAGGGACAGAAGGTTTAGTCGCGGCAACTATCGAAGCTTCTATTTGCCACGCAGTGCGGTCGTTCCCGTTGGGAGATTTCGAAAAGACAATCAAACCCGGCATGGACGACAGATTCTTATCCGGCGATTCGATTGGAATTCGAAAAGTAATTTCGTTCGCCTTGCGCGATTCGGCGCTCGGATGTCCAACCACAGTGTTGCCTTGCGGCAGAGGATAGAAATCGACTGTCGGATAGTTCGCCAGATTGTCGCTTGCCAGCTTGAGGTGAAGATCGGAACCGGCACGGCTCCAAGTTGCAACCGCAGTTTTTGAATCGGGAAATTTTTGCGGAAGCAGACGGCGATAGCGCGCGAAGAGGTCGGTGTTTTTCGGGTCGGCAGTTGTCGACGTCGGTAGCTCGAGCTCGAGATTCGCGCCGCCCGGAATGCAGATTTTTTCGCAGACGAGCCAATTTGCTTCCGCAGATAGTTTCACCGGTGCGATGTCGATCTTCGCCGGTGGGGTGATTTCCTGCATGAGCAGGACCTCGTCCTGGTAACCGTAGGTTTGAATATCGCCGGGATCATTTGTCTTCAATGGGATCGGCCACTGGATCTCGCCGACTTTCCAACCCGCCGGCAGTTTCCATTTAATTTCAGTCGGTAGGCCGGCGTCGCCTGAGAATTTCCAGTAGGTGTGCCAGCCGGGCGCCATTCGCAGAAGCATTCCGGCGGTGAACGGTTTCCCGGGAATAATGGCGGACGTGTCGGCCAGGAGCGTGGCTTTGACCAGCTCGCGGCCCTGATACGTTTGGCCTAAGCCAGAATGCGCGAACACAATCGCGCAGAGCGCAAGCCATAACCGCGTCCACGAACTCATCCTCACAATTACCATTGGCCGAAGTTTGCGGCAACGACTCTGGCTCGGCGCATGCTGCAAAGAAGGCATGCGAGGTCTCGTGATATTTCTGGTGGTTGCCGGAATCGGCGGCGGACTATTCCTTCTCCAGAAGCGCACTGAGCAAAAGCCGGCAGTGGCCGAAACTTCCCCCCAGTCATCTCCGTCACCGAGACAGACCTACGAACACGATTGGGCCAAGCACTCTCTCGACACGACGCATTCGGTCATTCAAAAAATTCAGCAACAGAGAAAAGACGACGACCTCAAAGACGCGGTCGGGCGTCGCTGAGATCGACCCGACTGGGGGTGCGTTCGCCGCGGCGAACAATCGACGATGCCAGCGCGAATTATTTCGCGAAAAGATTGGATCGATCGCCAAGTTGCTGATGAATTGACGACTTCAAGTCGTCCGGAGAGATCGCCTGCCTCACATCGTCAGTTGTCGCCGCTTCCTCATTATGGCCAAGCTGCGACAGGTCGCGAACCGGTTCACCGTCACCATTCATCATAATATCGCGGCCGGTCTGCTCGTCGGGTTGAACACGAAAGTGGCCGTGGTTGATACCGACAAGTGGAACGAACTGCTCGTTGTTGTGCTCGACAAAAAGAATCTCGCGGTCGCCGACTTTGAATTTCGGGCTGTCGGTGACTTCCATTGTCTCGTCGCCCACCGTCCCGCCGAGCACTCGGAGTGTATAAGAAGAAGTCGCGTTGCCTTTGACGTTCTCGTCGATTTGAAATCTGATGTATGTGTCGATGTGCCGTTGTGCGCCCTCGCCTTGCCAAACGGAGCGAACATCCGTGACCGTGCCTTGAAAAATAAGTTCCGCTTGTTGCACCAACTGTTCGAAAGTTGGCGGAACCACGATCGTGGCGCTGACTCGGACAAAACCGATAGCGATTAAAGTGAGTGGGAGAAGATATTTTGTTTTCATCGAGTAAATCTAATCCTGTAGCGTTTATTTCTTCATGAACACCGAAGCACTGGTCGGTGCGGGCAAAGTGTAACCGGAACCGGATTGCAGAGTCATTGTCGCGGTCTTCCCTAAGCTTCCAACGCTCAATACGGTCAGTGTAACTTTGGCCGAGTTAGCACCAGCGGGAATCGTAATCTGGCCCGGTGTTCCGTTGAGTGAGTAGTTCCTATTCAAGATCGCGCTACCGCCCATGTTATAAGCAACCGTAATTGGACCCGCCGCAGGAGCCGAAGCGGAAATCGTAAAGATCGCCGAACCTCCGCTTCTAATGCTCGTGGGAGCTGCCGAAACTGTCACTGCAGGTGAAGAAGAAGGAGTTGCCGTGGGGCTTGGCGTCGCGGTGGGTGTGGGTGTCGGCGTAGGTGTCGCGGAGGTCGTGAACGCGCGATACGTATATTTGTTTGCGAGCCACGAATTGTTCACGTTCGAGTAAAGCGACACATAAACGGTTCGGCCATCGGTGGGGATGGTGTTCACGGTCGCCGCGTGCGCGGTGATGGCGCCTGAGTTGTAAATATCTCCGCCATTCAAAGAGCTGCCTACGATAAGCACATAGCTCGCGGCGCTACCGGCACTCCAGGAAAACGTTGCGCTCGAAGAATTGAAAGTGGATCCCGGAACCGGGCTCAGCATTACCGCGGGGGCTGGAGTAGGTGTCGGTGTTGCAGTCGGAGTGGCTTTGGTTATTGGGGTCGCAGTTGGCGTGGCTGTTGGCGTTGGGGTTGGAGTCGGTGTCGGCGTTGCTGTCGGGGTCGGTGTGGGTGTCGGCGTTGGCGTTGGACTGGCCGCAGCACCGTAAAGTGATTGGCCGCCTGAAATATCATCCGCGGAAAGCTGGTAGCGATCGCTAATGATCGAATTCATGACCGCATCCACGTGTTGGCCAGCTTGATCGGGATGCGCGAGGCCGAGCGCATGTCCGAGTTCATGCAAAGCCACGCGCTGAATGTCGTACGAACCGGAGCGCAATGGCCCGCGATAAGAATCGTACGGCTGTGCCCTGTTAAACAGAATGTCGGCCTCTACCATAGTGGAACTACGGTAGTAGTAGGTTGTAACGGCCAGGGTGTTTGAACCAAAACTGCTCCCGAAAACAGTGCTGGAAAACGCCATCGAGTTGACACCGTCGCCAGATGCCACCGCGGCGGTGGAATTCATCACTCGGCCAAACTGCATTCCGTCCAACACCTGATTCCACATGTCGAGAGCCGGGGCAACGGCCGTGTTCCAAGAAGTATTGCCATCGAGAAGGGTGCGGCCAGGGTTCCCGAGCTCGAGTTGCATCACAGGATTCCCGCTAGACCATTTTGGTCCTTCGAGGCTATAAGCGCTTGCGTCCCGCAGCGCGAAGGTGCCAGCAACGATTGCAAGCCCGGCGGCGATAGCCGCGAATAGGCCAGACATTCTGGTGCCGGCCAATATCGAGCGCCGCGCAGCCAAAACAGCTTCCCCGGGGGTCATATTTTCCACATCCCCTGTAAAAGCAATATCCGTGCGAACCCAAAAAAATGTATCGCTTTCGAAAGCGATTTCGCCGGGGGAAGCGATCCCCTAGACGCGCCGATTAAGTCACCTGTTCCAGGCGACAAGCGGGCGATAATTACGCACCCAAGCCGCGGTTATTACGTAATCAAGTCGAACAGTTACGGGACAATGAAAATCTTCTGCGTCGTCGGGTCTTTGACTTTGCTGCCCGGCGCGTAGCCACTCACGTCGATGTATCCGCCGCCGGCGTTGAATGGATTAAAAACGAGACCGGGCCTGTCCGGCACCGGTTTTGCCACCGGAAATTGCGTGGTACTCGCAGACGTCTGAGATGATGGCGAAGGTTTTACCGACGGCTTGTTACCGGCAGCCCGTGAGGGTGCACTCGCCGATTGTTGCGTTGATTTGCGCGCCGCCACCGGCTGGCCAGGATTTGTCACATCGGACGCATTTGCAGCAGGTGTGCGCTCTGGCTCGTTAAAAACGTAACGCACTGGCGCGGTGAGTGTGCGGCCGACGTTGTGCGCTGTCTCGCAGCCTAGTAAGCCGATCGCAAGCGCGACGATGGCGCAGCAGCTCAACTTCATTGCGCTTTCTATACAGATGACTTTCGTCAACGCAACATATCAGCGGTGAGTCGGTCGATTTCCGCATCAGTCGTCGCCCATGAACACATCAGACGATAAACATCGGGCTCGATGAACTTGTAAAAATGCCAGCCCCGCGACTGCAAATCGAGCGCGAGTTGTTCGGATAGGCGGACGAAGACTGCATTTGCTTCAACGGGAAGCACGATGTCGATCTTTCCAGCGGCACGAAGACGGTCGGCCAATCTGGAGGCGGTGGCGTTGGCATGCCGCGCGTTTCGGAGCCAAACGTCTTTGGTTAGAAGGCCTAGCCATTGTGCCGCCAAAAATCGCGTCTTAGATGCCAGCTGGCCAGCTTGCTTCAGGCGATAGTTGAACTCAAAAGAAAGCTCCTTTTTGAAGAATATCACGAGCTCCGCCGCGGCGGCGCCATTCTTTGTCCCGCCAAAGCACAGAACATCCACGCCAATTTGCCACGTAATTTCTTTAGGCGAGCAACCGAGCGCGGCAACGGCGTTGGCAAATCGTGCGCCGTCCATGTGCACGAGAATTTCGCGCTTTCGCCCGAGCTCTGTGATCGCCTTGATTTCATCATGAGTGTAAACCGTGCCGAACTCGGTCGCTTGGGTCACGCTGATAACGCGCGGTTTGTGCGCGTGCACCTCGGGCTGCCGCGCGATCATCGCGTCCGCTTCGTGGATGTCGATCTTGCCTGCGGCACCGCGAACTAGAAGCAGCTTTGAGCCGCGGGTGAAGAACTCGGGGGCACCGCATTCATCAGTCTGGATGTGCGCGTGATTGTGACAAACGACGCTGTGAAACGGTTGGCAAAGTTGCGCCAGCGCGAGCGCATTTGCGGCCGTTCCATTAAAAACCAGATAAGCGTCGCAATCCGTCTCGAAAACATCCCGGACCAACTCTCGAACATGACCCGTCCGTTCGTCATCGCCGTAGGAATCGGCTGCGCCATGATTGGCCTCTTCCAACGCAGCTAAGACTTCGGGGCAAATTGCCGCCGTGTTGTCGCTGGCAAACTCATGGCGTTGATCGCGCCGGTGCATGTCGATCTTGCTAACCGAGTTCACCCCGCCCAGCAAATGCCAATGCCGCAAAAGGAGAGATTGCCTGACGGGCCAGAGCCCCAGGGCCTGCCGGGTCCGCCAGACAAATTACTCTAACTGCTCCCTGAATCTAATCCGCTTTGGAGCAGCTGTTCACACCCCACTTCGAAGTTCGCCTTTAAGGTGACCGTATCGCGGCGAATTTTTTTGGCCCCTCTTGAATTCCTTCGCCTTTACCTCCCAGTAGGGCGCGATTAGTTTTTAGCTATGGGCGCTTTGCAGACCGAAATTGAACGACGCGGCGAACGCATATTCGATTTGGTCGACCGGCATCCGGAGTCGCTCTTCAGTAAAGCCGGCTTTTACCAGCGAATGATGGCGCTCTCGATGCGCGATGAGCACTTCAAGGTGCAACTGTTCCGGTTCGTTGATGTTCTCGCGTCACTCCATCGCGGAACCGATATCGTCCAGCATCTCGACGAATATTTCGCGGACATGCGCAACGGCTATGCGCCACTGATTCGCACGTTCGCGCGCGGGGCGAGGATTGTCCCGTGGATCAGCGGCCAGCTCCTGCGATGGAACGTATCCGGCATGGCGCGCCAGTTCATCGCCGGACGGAATCCGAAGGACGTCATGAAAATGCTCCGCAAACGCCGCTCCCAGGGCATCGGGTTTACGGTCGATCTTCTCGGCGAGGCAGTCGTAAGCGAACAGGAAGCGAACGAGTACGCCAGTCGTTGTCTGGAATTGCTCGACCATCTCGGTCGCGAAACGCGCGGCTGGACAGATCCGCTTGGCAAAAACACGGAGTTGTTCCCGGTCGTTAATCTTTCCGTAAAAATTTCGGCGCTTTATTCGCAGATGAATCCGGCCGACCCGGCGGATTCGATCATTCATCTCGCGCCCAAACTGCGCCCGATTTTACGACGCGCACGCGACCTCGGTGCGTTCGTTAACTTCGACATGGAAGGTTACGCGCACAAAAATGCGACCCTCGAACTTTTCAGAACGCTCTTTACCGAAACTGAATTTCGCGACTGGCCGCACGTTGGAATTGTCATTCAGGCTTATCTGCGCGATGCGGAAAACGATTTGCTCGATCTCCTCGACTGGGGCCGCGCGCGCGGAACGCGCTTCGCCGTTCGCCTGGTCAAGGGCGCCTACTGGGACTTCGAAAAAATCAAGTCGCGCCAGAACGGATGGGCTTGTCCGGTCTTTCTCCAAAAACCGGAGAGCGATCTGAATTTCGAGTTGCTCACGCGGATTTTGCTCGAGAATGAATCGACCATCACCGCCGCGTTCGGGTCGCACAACGTTCGCAGCATCGCGCATGCGCAGGCGTTGGCCGAGCAACTCGGAATCGACCGCACCCGTTTCGAGTTTCAACTGCTTTACGGTATGGCTGGACCGGTGAAACGCGCGCTCGTCGAGATGGGTTACCGGGTCCGAGAATATTGTCCGGTCGGTGAACTCTTGCCCGGCATGTCCTATCTGGTTCGTCGTCTGCTCGAGAACACCTCGAATGAAGGGTTTCTTCGCGCTAAATTTTCGGAGAAGGTTTCCGAAGACGAATTACTGCGCAATCCAGCCGATCTCATATCTCAAGGTCCGAACGGCGCGAGGCATGTCGAAGTTAGCAGCGACGGCGCTTCCCTCGACACGCCCGCCGGTGATACTTATGAAAACGCGCCGCTTGTGAATTTCGTCTACGAACAAAATCAGGACCGAATGCAAGAAGCGCTCGCGCGTGTGCGCCCGCAGCTCGGTCAAAAATATCCGCTCGTGATCAACGGCGAAAGAGTCTGGACCGACAAAACGATCGCTTCGATCAACCCGAGCTCGCCCGATGACGTCGTCGGTCATGTGGCCGAAGCTGGAATTCCGGAGGCAGAACGCGCGGTCAAAGCCGCGCGCGACGCGTTCGAAAAGTGGAGCCGCACTTCATTTGAAACGCGCTGCCGATTGCTGGAGCGCGCTGCCGATATCATGCACCGCCGACGTTTTGAGCTCTCCGCGCTCGAAGTTTTCGAAGTCGGCAAAGCCTGGGCGGAGGCGGATGGCGACATTCGCGAAGCGATGGATTTCTGCCGGTTTTATGCGCATCAGATGCGTTTGATCGGCCGGCCGCGGCTCACGCAGCACGTCCTCGGCGAAGAAAGTTATCAGCACTATTGGCCGCGCGGCGTCGCCATGATCATCGCGCCTTGGAATTTTCCGATGGCAATTTTGTGCGGAATGACCACGGCCGCGCTTGTCACCGGCAATACCGTGATCATGAAACCGGCCGAACAATCAGCCGTCATCGGCGCGATGTTAATGGAAATTTTTGAAGAAGCCGGCGTTCCCCCGGGGGTCCTGAATTATTTGCCAGGTAAAGGTTCAGTAATGGGCGCGCATCTGGTCGATCACAAAGACATCGATCTTATCGCGTTCACGGGATCGCGGGAAGTTGGTCTGCGGATTTGGGAGAGTGCTGGCAAAACGCGGGAAGGTCAGCGCGAACTCAAGCGCGTCATTTGTGAGATGGGCGGCAAAAACGCCGTCATCATCGACGCCGACGCCGACCTCGATGAAGCGATCGTCGATACAATTTATTCCGCCTTCGGGTATCAGGGACAAAAATGTTCGGCTTGTTCGCGACTGATCATTTTGGAAGAGATTTATCCCCGCGCAATCGAACGCCTGCTCAACGCCGCAGCCAGTTTGCGCGTCGGAAATCCGGAAGAGCCGGGAATCACGGTTGGACCGGTGATTGATAGGACCGCCCACAAACGGATTCTCGAATATATCGACATCGGCAAAAATGAATCGCGACTCGCCTTTCAAAGGGCCGATGTGCCGCAAAAAGGTTTCTTCATTCCACCGACCATCTTCACCAATGTCAGTCCGAAGACACGGATTGCGTGCGAGGAGATTTTCGGTCCGGTGCTCAGCGTCATGAAAGCGCGCGACCTCGATGAAGCGTTCGAGATCGCAAACAGCACCGAATTCGCGCTCACCGCCGGATTTTTCTCGCGCAGTCCGGCCAACATCGAGCGCGCCAAAGCGGAGATTGTCGCCGGCAACGTTTACGTCAATCGCTCATGCACCGGCGCGGTCGTTGGCCGCCATCCGTTCGGTGGATTCAAAATGAGCGGCGGCGGGACCAAAGCTGGCGGCGCCGATTATCTTCTGCAGTTCGTTGTGCCGCGCGTTGTGACTGAAAATATTACCCGGCACGGTTTCGCACCGGAAACAACGCCGCTCTACCGGGACGAATTTCTCGGACCGCGCTAATTCGGATCTACCGATCCGGCGGTCGACCTTTGTAAAGCAATTGCACTACGGTCACAATCATATAGATGACTGGCCAGGCCGCGGCGACGAGGATGACAGCGAACACCACCATTTCTTTGGCGCGTTCGCGTGCGGCCTCGATTAAATATTCGCGACCCAAGTTGTAACGTCGGAAGTTGCCGTCGTCGTTAGGCCAGTAGCCGTGCCATCGGCCAGTCCCGGTATGGAAAAAACAATCGGTTCGCGGAAATCGATTATCATCGAACTGAAAGTTCGGCTTCACGGTGTCCGATACAGCTTGGATCGTTCCACAAGTCAGCGATTCATCCAATCGATGATTTTGTCGTGCGCGTGATTGAGCACGCTGACGTGATCTGCGTCCTCGACCGCGAAAAATTCAACAAACGGAAATGCGCGCGCGAGCTCGCGCCCCATTCGGACCGGAATCACGTCGTCGCGCGTGCCGTGAAAAATTGCGATACGCGCATCCGGATTGAGTCTCGCCACTTCGGCCAGGTTTGCCCGATTGTCATAGCTTTCGATCAACAATCGCGCGATCCAACTGCCCAGCATCGTGGCTGCTTCCTCTCGCAGCGTTGTGAACGGCGAAATCAGAACCACTCTTTGCACATGATGATGCATTGCAAAATCTAGCGCGACCGCCGCTCCTAACGAATGGCCGATGGTGCAAAGTGTAAGTTGCTCTTCGCTTAGTCTTAATCGCTCGCGCAGCGCCTTGAGCGCGGCGTCCGTGGAAGCACGCGTGCTCGCGATCGTCGCGTAGCCGCCGTTCTTTCCGTAACCGGGATAATCGATGAGAAGAAAGGCGTCGTCGTGCGCCCAATATTCGCGAAGAATTGTCGTCCAATCGAGCGCAAGCGAACCGTTCCCGCAAAACGCGATCCAAAGACGTTTCGGAAATGGTGCGGTTGCCGGAATGTAATACGCACAATATTTCGCGGTCGCGACTGTATAGTTAATTTCGACGCCGTTCGCCGGAAACGCATACGCATAGCTCTCGTCGTACGGGCGCGGATGGTAAACCATCGAGTGCTGCCGAAAATAGAGAATCAACAGCGCAGCAAGAAGAAGGAGGCAAACGCCAAGGAGTGTCCGAATTACTCTGCGCGGCCAGAGTTGAGTAAAACCGCGGTTCCGCGTTGAGGACGGATTACGCATCGCGTCGCAAGAACGTGCTGGCCGCGACGCGATGCAAATCCAATTTGCAGACTACAGGCCCTTTATCGCCAGTGACCGGGAACCCAAATCCAACCTGCACCTCTGCTCACCCAATGTCCTGGGACCCAAACAGCCGTGGTACGGGGCGGTCTGACCCAAGAGCCAGACACCCAAACGTAATCCCTTCCGGACCATCGCCAGTAGCCGGGTGTCCAAATGTAACCCGGACCCGGCGCGACGGTTTGCGCTTCAATCCGAACGGACGGCGGCGCCTGTGGCACCACAACCTCGCGTGTCACAACCGCACTCGACGGAACTCCCGTGGTCACCTCTTGCGTGGTCGTCGTAGTCGTCGTCGTAACCGGCGGCGGCGTTTCGTCGGCGCAGCCGATCATTGCGAACGGTACTAAGGCCAACATCCAAATGCGTATTCTCATAGTGCTCCCTTCTGTATAATCTTCGTTTCTCGTTAGACGGCTTGGCCTTATCAAATTCACCCCGATGCTTTACGTCGTTGCTACCCCAATCGGAAACCTTGGCGACATCACCCTGCGCGCGCACGAAATTTTGAAAGATGTCGATCTTGTCGCGGCCGAGGACACCCGACACTCCGGGATTTTGTTGAAGCATTATCAGATCAAAAAACCGCTCATTAGTTATCACGAGCATAACGAAGCGATGCGCACCGCCCAACTCGTGGAGCGACTCGCGGCCGGCGAAAAAATCGCGCTGATTACCGACGCCGGAACGCCCGGCCTGTCTGATCCCGGCGCGCGATTGATTCGGGAATGCATCAAACGCGAACTGCCGTTCACAATTATTCCGGGACCGTCTTCAATTTCGACCGCGATTGTGGGCTCCGGATTCTCGACCGATAAATTTTTCTTTGGCGGATTCCTGCCAGTCAAAAGTGGTCAACGCGAGCGCCAGCTCCGGACCGCCGCCGCGCGTGAAGAAACTTCGATTTATTTCGAATCGCCTTATCGCCTGAACAAAACGCTCAAGGCTTGCGTTGACGTGATGCCGGATCGACCACTTTGCGTCGCGCGCGAGCTGACTAAGAAGTTCGAGGAATTCCGGCGAGGAACAGCAGTGCAGCTACTCACGCATTACGAAGCGCATCCGCCCAAAGGCGAAATTGTCTTATTGATTTCCGAGGTGGATCGGCCGCTCCGCGGACGATGCTAATTAATCGCGGCTCCGCGGCCTGAATTTTTAAAATCGAGCGACGGAGCGCTCGATCCACTTTCTGTTTGCCAAACACGTCCTTCTGTGTGAATTTGCGCGGCTTTTTCTCCCCGGAAAAACCAATGACCTACGCAATCATCAAGACTGGCGGACGGCAGTATCGCGTCGCGGAAGGCGACACGGTGGATGTCGATCTTCTGGATGTCGATGCGGGGAAAACCGCGACCTTCGGCGAAGTGTTGATGTTCGCCGACGGCAAGCATATCACTCATGGCGATCCGCTAATTTTGGGCGCGAAAGTCACGGCCGAAGTTGTCGAGCAGCGTAAGGACAAAAAGGTCATCGCGTTCAAGTACAGACGGCGCAAAGGTTATCACCGCACGGTTGGACATCGCCGCAAACTGACTCGAGTGAAAATCAAAAGCATCACCGGCGGCTCAAAATCGAAAAAATCTTAAGTCATGGCTCATAAAAAAGGACAAGGCAGCGTTAAGAACGGCCGCGACAGCGTTAGCAAGCGGCTCGGTGTAAAAAGATTCGGCAGCGAGTTGGTCGTGGCTGGCAACATCATTGTTCGCCAGCGCGGCACGAAATTTCTGCCGGGTAAGAACGTTGGCCTCGGCCGCGATTACACGATTTTCGCGCTGGTCGACGGCAACGTTCGCTTCGATCGGGGTGGAAGACGAGTCAATATCGATCCGGTCGCTGCGAAATAATCGTTTCTCTTCCCGATTGGCTGCGAGAGCAGTATAACCATTCGCTTTCATGAAATACCGCACGTTCATCCTGTTTGGTGCGCCCGGCAGCGGGAAAGGGACCCAGGGCAAAACGCTCGGTACCATTCCGCGCTTTTATCATTGTCCGTGCGGCGACGTGTTTCGTTCGATCGATACGCGCACAAAAGTCGGGAAAGCGTTTCTGGAATACTCGAGCAAAGGCCAGCTCGTTCCCGACGACATTACTGTCGAACTTTGGAAAGAAGCGATCGATGCCGCGGTGGACGCGCACAAATTCAAACCGGACATCGACATCCTCGTGCTCGACGGCATTCCGCGGAATGTGAATCAGGCCAAGATCATGCGGGAGCTCATCGACGTGGAAAAAGTTTTTCATCTCGCCTGCCCAAACCGCGAAACGTTGTTCGGCCGGTTGAAAAAGCGCGCGCTGAAAGACAATCGCCTCGATGACGCCAATGAAGAGGTCATCCAAAAGCGGCTCGACATTTACGAAATGGAATCCAAGCCGGTGCTGAGTCATTATCCCAAAGATTGCATCATCGTGATTGACGCCATGCAGCCGCCCGCGAAAGTGTTATTCGATATCTTAGCGAGCGTAAATGGCGTCAAACATGAGTCAGCAGCAGTTTGAAAATTTCACCGCCTCGACCCTGTATTGCGAGAAATGCCGGGCGACGACGCCCGTGCGTGAGAAGCTGCTGCTAGTTCTGCCCGACCGCGAGATCTTCGATTATCTCTGCACCGAGTGCGGCTCTTCGGTCGGACAACGCGAAGTCACCGCCGGCGAAAAAATGATGGCCGAAGCGGTCGCCGGCCGAAATCGCAGGAGCGTACCTCTTCGATCGCTTCGATAAACCGCTAATGCGGATCGTATTCATCGGCACGGGCGAAATCGGCGTGCCGACGTTGAGTGCGCTGCAAAAATCCGAGCACGAATTAGTTGGAGTTGTTACGCAACCCGACAAGCCGGTTGGGCGCAGTCAAAAAATCACTGCGCCGCCGATCAAAGCGGCGCTGGCCGGAAGCAAGATGTCGATTTTGCAGCCGGCGCGAATTAAAAATCCCGAAGCGATCGATCAAATTCGTGCTCTTGTGCCCGACGTGATCGTGGTCACGGCCTATGGACAGATCTTGCCACGCGCGGTGCTCGACATTCCGAAGATCGCAAATTTGAATTTGCACGCATCGCTTTTGCCGCGCTGGCGTGGAGCCGCCCCGATTCAGGCAGCCATCGCGGCCGGCGATCACGAGACGGGCGTTACCGTGATCTACATGGATGAAGGCCTCGATACCGGCGACATTTTGCTTCAACGCAAGATCGAAATCTTGCCGACCGAGACGGGTGCGACGTTGCACGATCAGCTCGCACAGATCGCGCCGGAAGCGTTGCTCGAATCTTTGCGTGTGCTTGCCGCCGGCAATGCGCCGCGTATTCCGCAAGACAAATCCCTTGCAAATTACGCGCCGAAGCTGAAGCGCGAAGCAGGCCGTCTGAATTGGAATGAAAGCGCGGAGGCCATCGAGAGAAAAATTCGCGCTTATAATCCCTGGCCAGGCGCGTTTACTGAGCTTGGCGGCGGCAATTTAAAAATCTTTACCGCGTCGATCGTCGATCTTCGCGGGAAGCCGGGCGAGATCTTGCGGAAAAATCGGGAACTTGTTGTTGCGACGTCCGATCGTGCTTTATCGCTAACCGATGTTCAGTTGGAAGGAAAGCGCCGCATGAGCGCCGCGGAATTTTTGCGCGGGCGAGCGTTGTAACCGCGGTCGCCGAGCGCGGCCCTGTGACAACGTTGCTGGCTACAGTCATTTTGCTTTCAAAACGTCGCGGCCTCCTGTTTCATTTGCGCTGCCATGAAGACCGAGGCGCCCGCTTACAAACGTGTCGTGCTCAAGTTGAGCGGCGAAGCGCTTCAGGAGCGCGGCTCGCGCGAAAACATTTCGCCGTCAGTCGTGCGCGAGATCGCTGATCGAATCAAGGACGTGCACAGCCTCGGCGTCCAGATTTCGATCGTGATCGGCGGGGGAAATATTTGGCGTGGGTCCTCCGCGGCAGTCCGCGGCATGGATCGAACGTCGGCGGATTACATGGGCATGCTGGCGACTGTGATCAATGCGCTCGCATTGCGGAGCACGCTCACGAAGATTGGCGTCGAAGCGCGGGTGCAAACGGCGATCGAAATGAAAAACGTGGCCGAGCCGTTTATTCTTGGCCGGGCGATTCGACATCTCGAACTCGGTCGGGTCGTGATTTTCGCGGCCGGCACCGGTAATCCTTACTTTTCAACCGACACCGCGGCAGCGTTACGCGCGAGCGAGATCGGTGCCGATGTGATTTTGAAAGCAACCAAAGTGGATGGCGTTTACGATCGCGACCCGAATACGGACCCAAACGCGAAACGTTTCGAGCGAATCACATTCACGGAAGCGTTGACGAAGCGATTGCAGGTGATGGATTCAACCGCGTTTAGTCTTTGCATGGACAATAACGTGCCGATCGTCGTTTTCGACATGAACAAACCGAGTAATATTCGCGACGCTGTCCTCGGCCGAAAAGTCGGCACGCTCGTTTGCGGCGAAGCGGAGACAACGTAAAAATTTACGGGCATGGACAGAGACGACATTCTTCTCGAAGCGGAGATGGCGATGGAAAAGAGCGTCGATTATCTGGCTCACGAATTTTCCGGTGTGCGGACGGGCAAAGCGTCGCCCGCGCTGGTCGAGAACATTGACGTGCAGGCCTATGGCTCGACGATGAAACTGAAGCAGCTCGCGCTTATCACGACCCCGGAATCGCGGTTGCTCGTGTTACAACCATTCGACGCCGGAACGGTGCAGGATATCGAACGCGCGCTGAAAGAATCAAAGATCGGCATTACCCCGGCGGTCGACGGAAAAATTATTCGACTGCCGATTCCAGAATTATCCGAAGAGCGGCGCAAGGAATTAGCGAGGTCGCTAAGCAAAATGGCGGAGGAAGCGCGGGTTCGGATCCGGAGTAATCGTCATACGGCGCTCGATGAAGCAAAAAAACTCAAAGGTGGCGGCGGGATCAGCGAGGATGAACTGCACGACTTGGAAAAACAGATTCAGAAACTGACCGACCGCTTCGTCAAATCAATCGACGATCATCTCAAGCACAAAGAAGCTGAGATCATGAAGGTTTGAAATCTTCCTCTCGGTCTGAATCTTTGAATCAAGACTAAGAGAAAGCGGTAGAGGAAGAGTTACAGCCGGACCAGGTCGAGCAGGAACTGGCACCAGAGATAGATCATTCCACGCCACGAGTATTTCACGTCGCCTTCGGGCGTCTGCTTGAGCACACCTTTGTCAATGTTGTGCGCAATCTGTTCGCGCAAATCGCGCTCCATTTCTTTTTCGATCCGTTCATCGTCCAACGGATCGATTGCGTCCCTCTGCACATTATTTTTCCGCAAAAACGCGCGGTGGCTCTGATACAGCTGCCAGAATGATTGGTCAGGCCGCTGGCGGTTGATGCGAAATTGCGGCGTCAGTTTCAATCCATAGGAGAGCGGGTAATTCCACGTCGTCCAGATGATGCCGGTCCGGGATCGGGACGAGATTCGCAGATAATAAAACGAGAGATCGTGTTGCTCGTTGAGGCAAATAGTCGCCTGGGCGCGATCTTCGGCTTTGTAAAAGAGGCGAAAGAATTGGCGGTAATCTTCCCAATCCCAGCCGGCGTCGTTCACGTGCACGAAACCTTCGCTCTCGATTTCGCGCGTGATTTCGTTGAGTGTTGGAAAGGTGTCGCTCGAAGGCGGCGGCTTGGGACGGAGTTGTTTCTCCTTCGGTAAACGCAACGCCCGAATGCGGGTAAGAATCTCCACCCAGGGCAAAAAGAACCAGGCGGCCGCGGCGACTGCCCCGAGGACGTGGCTGTCGGTCACAAAATAGACCAGCAGATAGGAAACGATGAGGATTGCGATTGCGCCGGCCTTTTGGGAGAACGAACTTTGAAAACTGCGCAGGGCGACTGCCAAAACTCCTACGCCGAGTAGGATAAAAAGCTTGAAGAGCATTACGGGTTGATTTGATGCTCGCTCAGGAATTTTTCCAATTGATCGGTATCGAAATTCGCGATGACATGGTCGCCGGCGACAAACGTCGGCACATAAGTTTGCTCGGAAAGTTCCTTCATTTCCTCGTAGGCTTGTCGATCTTCGCCGACATCGATCGCGGTGAACTTATAGCCGCGCGCTTCCAAATATTCCTTGGCATCGATGCACCACGAACACCATTCGCGGCTGTAGAGCTTTAATTCCATCAAGAGCGGAAATAAACGATGGCCTCGTGCTGCGTCAATAAGATCGAGCTTAGTAAGACTTGGCCCAGACCACCCGGCGCGCGCTCGGTTCGCGAGTGAAAATACAACGGCCTGGCTCGGATTCGCCAAACGGAATAACGCGAATCGTCACCTTGAGATCACTTTTGATTTGTTCTTCCACTTCGCGCGAACCATTCCAGTGAGCGAGCGCGAAACCGCCATGGATCTCAGGTTTATCGGCATTCTTGGCGGTGAAGAAATCGTAGAACTCTTTCTTCGATTCGATCACGCGGGTGTTTTCCTCCTGGAACTTCTTCGCGCGATCATAAAGATTTTGCTGGATCGACATCAGCATCTCCGGCACGGCCGCGGCGAATTCCTGGAGAGACATCGACTCTTTGGATTTCACCGGGTGATCGCGCCGAGAAACTGCGACTGAGTCTGTCTCGAGATCACGCGGTCCGATCTCAACTCGAACCGGTACGCCTTTCTTGATCCATTCCCAATTTTTCACTCCGCCGCCGAGATCGCGCCGATCTACCTCCACTTCGATCGGAGAATCGCCGAACTGCTTTCCACGCAACTGCAGTTGGAATGCATCGCATGCTTCCAGCACTCGCGCCCGAGTTTCTTCTTTCGGTGTAATCGGCAGAATCACAATTTGGGTCGGTGCGATTCGCGGTGGTAAAACCAATCCATCGTCGTCGCCGTGCATCATTGCGAGAGTGCCGACCAATCGCGTGGTCATTCCCCAACTCGTGGTCCAGCCGAATTCCTGTTTCCCTTCACGATTTTGAAACTGAATCCCGCTCGCGCGCGAAAAATTCTGTCCGAGAAAGTGCGAGGTGCCGGCCTGAATCGCTTTCCGGTCTTGCACGATTGCCTCGAGCGTCAACGTCTGGACCGCGCCCGGAAATTTTTCGCTCTCGGACTTCGCGCCGGTGAAAACTGGAATTGCGAGGTGATCCCGCACGAAGCGCTCGTAAAGATCGAGAATTAATTTCGTCTCCGCACGCGCTTCCGCCTCGGTCTCGTGAACGGTGTGCCCTTCCTGCCAGAGAAATTCAGTCGTTCGCAAAAATAAACGCGGCCGCATTTCCCACCGCACAACGTTAGCCCATTGGTTGATCAGAATTGGCAAGTCGCGATAGGATTGCACCCATTTTGCGTAGCTCGCGCCGATGATCGTTTCGGAAGTCGGCCTAACGACGAGCGGTTCCGTCAACGCGCTCGCCGGTTTCATTTTTCCTTCGGCGTCAACTTCGAGCCGCGTATGCGTGACGACGGCGCATTCCTTCGCGAATCCTTCGACGTGCTCGGCTTCCTTCGCGAAATAACTTAGCGGAATGAAAAGTGGGAAGTAAGCGTTGCGGTGTCCGGTCGCGCGGAACATTGCGTCGAGCCGGCGTTGCATATTTTCCCAAATGCCATAGCCCCAGGGGCGAATGACCATGCAACCGCGCACGTCGCTCGGTTCCGCCAGCTCCGCCGCGCGCACCACCTGCTGGTACCATTCCGGGAAATCTTCCTCGCGCCGGGGACTGATCGCGGTTTTTTGAGGAGCAGGATTCGACATCGCGACACGAATAAAGCGCGCGCCCGGGAAATGGCGAGCAGCGATTGCGCGATCGATAGCGCATAGCCCAAATCGCCCAAGAGCGAGACAAATGAGAGATGCCTTCTACAGATCCGAAACAGCCTTGGCAATTAACTTGCGATTGGGGCGCCAACCTTTGACTGCGCTCCTCGCCACGGTTTTTGTTTCGTTCCGTTGGTTGATTACAAAGCTGTTGTTGTCCCCAAGTTGCGACCACGGGCCGCGTGGCACTTCAGCGAACTCCACAAATTTCCAGTCGGTCACGTCGGTTTCTTTCAAGCCCAGATAATCACGCACCGCGGGGGAAACATCGAGACCGGCGCCTTTGTTTAGATTTGATTTTGGGCGTTCGTTGCCGAAAACGTATTGCCAGTGGTCAGTCCGGAACGGTCCTGCGTCTTCCCACTGCGCATAAACTACACGAGCACCCTTGCGAATAGCGATCCAGCGGCCTTTGCAGGTCGAGACTCCCCGGCCTCGATAAGCCTCCTTGAACCACGGAATGACGCGCGGAGCTTCGGGCCGATGACCGTTCATCGTCTTGTCATTATAGGGAAGCGCGCAGTAAAAAGGATTCTGCCGCGGCGTAAACTTTATCGGTATGTAATTGCTTCGATGCGACGGGTTCGGATCGTCGAATCCACCGTAACTGCGCCTCCAATTTTTGTCCCATGAACTCGAGCGGTTCGGGACCGGATTGTTTTCACTCGGTGGCTCACCGATCCAAAAGACTGTTGTGACAATATCTGTCTTCCAAGAATAGCGTTCCGCCCGCCGTCCAAATGCTCTCTTCGAATGCCACGGCGCGGGCGATCCCCCAATAGGCGAACTTCCATCGGCGGAAGCAATTGGAGCGGCCACTAAGATGAACGAAATGAGGAGAGCGAAGCGATCTGCTATAATTGCCATAAAAGGAGCACCTCGGGTGCCACTTCCGCCTCCCGCTTACCCAGCTTACCGCGCACAGCCGCGACCAGACTTGTCGCTTCAGAGGGTTGACACGTCCTCGCATCTCCCGTAGTTTTCGCGCCTCTTTCACCCCGCGATGAAGACGTTTTCCGCCAAAGCAAGTGAAGTCGACCGCAAATGGTGGCTGATTGATGCCAAAGACCAGGTGCTCGGCTGCGTTGCGGTGAAGGCGGCCAGGCTTTTGCGCGGCAAAGAGAAAACAATCTTCACTCCGCATGTCGATACCGGCGACTTCGTCGTCGTGGTCAACGCGGACAAGGTCCGTGTGTCTGGCAAAAAAGAAGAACAAAAAAGCTTCATGAGTTTTTCCGGCTACGTTGGCGGCCACAAATCAGAAAACGTGCGCGCGCGCCGGGCTCGTCATCCCGAGTTACTAATCGAGCGTGCGGTCCGCGGAATGATTCCGCACAACCGGCTCGGCCGCTCCGTCTATCGAAAGCTCAAGGTCTATCGCGGAGAATCGCACCCGCACAGCGCGCAACAACCTCAGCCGGTCAAGCTCGCCTAACGAATTGTTCTTTATGGCTCAAGCACAGGAATTCATCGCCACCGGTCGTCGAAAAACTTCCGTTGCGCGCATTCGGATGACTCCGGGGAGCGGCAAGATCGACATCAACGGCCGCAATTTCGAAGATTACTTCCCGAGTGCTCCGTTGCAGAACATAGTGCTTCAACCATTGCAGGCGGCGAAGATGGTTAACACTTACGATCTTTTCATCAACGCCAGCGGCGGCGGTGTTGCCGGCCAGGCCGGCGCGGCGCGTCTTGCCGTCGCGCGGGCACTCCTTCAAGCCGATGGCAATCTGCGAAGCGGATTGAAAAGCGAAGGCTTGCTCCGACGCGATCCGCGGATGAAGGAGCGCAAAAAATCCGGCCAGCCCGGCGCGCGCAAACGCTTCCAATTTTCGAAGCGCTAATTTGTGGTAGAGGCGATTGACCCCAATCGCCTTCTTGGCGGTTCAGTGAACCGCCGCTACCTCATTTCGGCTTTTTCGGCGTCGGCGCACCCGCGGGCGACATCGCCCCGGCAGTTGGTGCTGCAGCTGGAATAGGTGCCGTTGGGGCGGCGATCATTGGCGGAGCGCCCGGCCCAAGCGGCCTCGCTGGCAAACTTGCCGCCCCTGGCGCTGGCTTGGGCCGTTCAGGTGGCTTCAACGAACGCAATTGCCTCATCGCTTCGCCTGCCCAGATCGTCTCCATGCGGTCGTCCCGGGTACCTTCGATTTGCGGGCCTGGCATCCGATATTTCGTCAGAATTTCTTCACAAACTCGGCGCGCGTCTTCGATTCGGTTCGTCGCTTTTAACAATGGCACTTGCGAAATAAGCGCAAGCGGCCCGTTGTAAGTGTTTGCGTATTTGACGGCGACCTGTTGATAAATCGAAAGGGCCTCATCCGTTTTGCCCATCGATTCCAAATTCGCCGCCATTGCCAGACGCGCTGTCGGCACAAAATCGCGTTCCGGATATTTATCAACGAACAGCTGCAAGGTCGCATTCGCTTCGGCGAACTTCTTTTCGTTGCGCTGCGTTTCTGCCAGGAGCAGATAAGCACTCGCGCCGGCCGGCGTTGCTGGATAACTTGTAATCACCTCCTGGTAATCGTGCGGATTCTTAGCCCTACCTAACAACTCAGCCGCGGTGGAGTTGCGCCGGTTTATGTAAAATCGGTAAGCCGCAAATCCGACAGCCGCCACAATTAGGAGGATCAGTGCGGCCGTAATTTCCTTTTGGAAACGGAGCCAGAAAACTTGCGCTTCAACGGCGGCAGGTAGCTGAGCTATTGGCATAGTGATTGTCGATCTTGCGCGGCCGATTCGGGTCGCACGAGCGTGCTCTTATGCCACGCGAAACTTTGCCGCGCAAGTTCGGCAAAGATCGAGATACACTCGCCAAACCTTCTCCGGGCGATAAAATTTTTAGCTATGAATGCATTCTGGAATTTTGTCGGACCATTGCTTGGTTTGGGCGTAAGGCCTGACGAGCTAACGTTTGTTCAAATCTCATTGCGCGGTGTCGTCGTGTTTATTGCCACACTGATCATGGTTCGGTTGGGTCACAAGCGATCGCTGGCACGCAAGACCGCTTTCGACGCCGTCTTGCTGGTCATTCTGGCATCAGTGCTCTCGCGCGCGATCAACGGCAGCGCGGCATTTTTCGCGACGCTCGGTGGTGGACTGGTGCTCGTTCTGTTGCATCGCCTGCTAGCCCTTATTGCATTTCACTGGCACTGGTTCGGCTGCCTTATCAAAGGCCTCCCTGAGTTGATCATCGAAGACGGCGATTTCGTCTTGAGCACGATGCACCGCAACCATATCTCAACCCACGATGTCGAGGAGGACATGCGTCTGAGTTTGCGCGACGACGATGTCTCCAAAGTAAAGAAGGGACGGGTCGAGCGCAGCGGTGACATCAGTTTCATTCGAAAATAAACCGCGAGCGATTAACGTTTGCGCGTGACTCCGCACGACAAGCTTTTCACACCCGGTCCGGTCGAAGTTTCGGCGAAAACGCTGGTCGCGTTCTCGCGACCGATGATCGGACATCGCGGCGAAGATTTCAAAAATCTCTACCGCGACATTCATCCAAAACTGCAAAAACTGTTCGCGACAAAGCAGCCCGTCTTTCTTTCAACTTCATCTGCGTGGGGCGTGATGGAAGCGTCGATCTGCAATCTGGTCGATCGCGGCGTCCTTTGCTGCATGTGCGGCGCGTTCTCAGATAAATGGCTCGACGTCGCGCGCCGCTGCGGAAAAAACGCCGAGCCACTGCAAGTCGATTGGGGAAAACATATCGACCAGAAAGATGTCGATCGTGCGCTCGCCTCCGGAAAATTTGACACCGTGACGCTGATTCATAACGAAACGTCGACCGGCGTAATGAACCCGTTGCCGGAAATCTGCTGCACGCTCGCGAAATATCCCGACGTCGTTCTCATCGTCGACACGGTTTCGTCATTTTCCGCGATGCAGATCGATATGGACGCGCTCGGCATCGACGTCATGCTGACCGGCGCGCAAAAAGGGCTGGCCTTGCCACCCGGTTTCTCGCTCTTTTCTGTTTCCGAAAAAGCTTTCGCCCGAGCCGAAAAACAGAAAGGTCGCGGCTATTACTTCGATTTTCTCGAATTCAAAAAACAACAGGCCGAATGGATGACTCCCAGCACTCCGAGTATCGGTCACATCTTCGCTTTGCAATCAAAGCTGGAGGAAATCTTCGAGGAAGGACTGCAAGCGCGCTTTGATCGCCACACGAAAACGAACGCGCTTGTCCACGACTGGGTGAGAAAATCCAGCTTCGAATTCTTCGCCGAGGAAGGATTTCGATCAAAGACGCTGACGTGCGTAAAAAACAATCGCGGCATCGACGTTCTCTCATTCGCAAAGAAACTGCGCGAGAAACATCACCTCATCATCGATCCCGGCTATGGCAAACTCCGTGGTAAAACCTTCCGCCTTTCCAACATGGGCGACGAGACAGAAGAAACCATTTCGCAGTTACTTGGGTGTATTGATGACGTGCTGAAATAAAAAAGCGAAGGGCGCCTTCGTTTCCGAAAGCGCCCCTCATATTTAGATGGCGGTAAGCCGAATTCTGTCAACGTGATTGCTCACGCGGATGATCATTTATCTCAATCCCGCTTTCACGGAACCGCCCGAGAACCGCGATCGGCGGTCATAGACCGCCGCTACAGTCGTCGTGATGCGACGATACCCGAGGATCGTAACGGACCGGCTGTCCTCCCTCTGTTTTGTCTTGCACCGCATGGGGTTTTTCGTGCCTCGCGAATTACTCCGCGAGCGGTGAGCTCTTACCTCGCCTTTTCACCCTTGCCTGCGCCTCTTTCAAAGAACCGGCGGTGTCTTTTCTGTGACACTTTCCGTCAACGTCCGCTTTCGAGAACGCTGCCCACGTCTTCTACGTGGCATGCTGCCGTATGGTGTTCGGACTTTCCTCCAGCGAATCTTGCGATTCACCAGCGACCATCTGCCATCGGCGGAGAATTTATCACAATAAGGAACTGAGGAAAGCAGGAAGTCCGGACCGGAACTTGCAGAAAAAAATGGGTGCAGCGTCACGCTGCTTTCTTATAGTGAATTTCCCCCTCTAAACTCAAACCGGAGGATTGTTTATGCCACTTGCAGTTGGAACTAAAGCGCCCGATTTCACTCTCTCGACCAAGACAGCCGACGGTCCCAAGCAGATCAAATTGAGCCACAATTTCGGAAAGAAACACACGCTTCTGCTTTTCTTCCCAATGGCGTTCACGGGGACCTGCACCGAGGAAATGTGCAGTGTCGGCAACGGACTGCGCGAATACACCGGATTGAATTGCGAAGTTTACGGAATTAGTGGCGACAATCCGTTCGCGCAGGAAGCATGGGCGCAAAAGGAAAAGATCGGAGTCACGCTGTTGAGCGATTACGAGCACAAAGTCGCGAAAGATTACGGCGTGGTTTACGATTCGTTTCTGCCGCAAATCAATCTTGGAATGGGCGGCGTTCCAAAACGTTCCGCCTTCATTATCGATAAGAACGGCGTGATCCAACACGCTGAGAGCAACGATGACCCAAAACAGCTACCCGACTTTGATAAAATCAAAGCGAAATTGGCCGACTTAAAGTGATCGACGAATTCAAAGCGCTGAACAAATTCGACGCCGGTAACGGCCGCGAAGGATTTCTTTATTCGTTGCCGGCGCTGGAGGAACAAGGTATCGGGAAAATTTCGCGGTTGCCGGTGAGTATTCGAATCGTGCTCGAATCGGTGCTGCGAAATTGTGACGACAAGAAAGTCCGCCGCAAGGATGTCGAGACGCTGGCGAAATGGAATGCCAAGAAGCCAGCCAACGAAGAAATTCCGTTCGTGGTCGCGCGCATCGTTCTCCAGGATTTCACCGGCGTGCCGCTGGTTGTCGATCTTGCCGCGATGCGAAGTGCAGTAAAACGACTCGACGGCGATCCGAAAATCATCGAGCCGCTGGTGCCGGTAGATCTCGTGGTCGATCACTCCGTGCAGGTTGACTTTTTCGGCTCGGCCAAAGCGTTGCAATTGAATTTGGAAATGGAATTCAAGCGAAACCGCGAACGCTACCAGTTTTTGAAGTGGGGTCAGCAGGCGTTCAAAACGTTTCAACTCATTCCGCCGGGCATCGGCATCGTTCACCAGGTGAACCTCGAGTATCTGGCCAAAGGTGTTCAGCACTCGAAGATCGACAATCGCGAAATTTTCTACCCGGATACGCTCGTCGGGACCGATTCGCACACGACGATGATCAACGGCCTCGGCGTCGTCGGCTGGGGCGTCGGCGGAATTGAAGCGGAAGCGGGAATGCTCGGCCAGCCGGTTTATTTTCTAACGCCGGAAGTGGTCGGGGTGCACCTGACCGGTCAATTGCGCGAAGGCGTGACCGCGACCGATCTGGTGTTGCACATCACCCAGATGCTGCGCGCGCAAGGCGTGGTTGGAAAGTTCGTCGAATTTTACGGCGAAGGCGCGGCGTCCTTGCCGGTGCCGGACCGCGCGACGATTGGCAACATGTCGCCGGAGTACGGTGCGACGATGGGATTTTTTCCGGTCGATCAAGAGTCGGTTACGTATTTGCGTGCCACTGGGCGCACCGAGGAGCAGTGCGCCGCGTTCGAAAATTATTTCCGTGTCCAGAAAATGTTCGGCATGCCGCGCAAAGGCGAGATCGATTACAGCATCGATCTCGAGCTGAATCTCGCTGACGTGCAGCCGGCTGTGGCGGGACCAAAACGGCCGCAGGACAGGATCAATCTTCCCGCGCTCGGCGAGACCTTTCGCTCGCTTTTGCAGAAACCGGTCAAGGACGGCGGATATGGAATGAAAGATGTCGATCTTGGCGCGAAGCATCTGGTGCAGTTGAACGGATCGCCGCCGAGCGATGGCGACACGCCATCATCTGACAAGAACGGACCGAGCATCGAGCCGGGCGAAGAGCGCAACAAAGCCGAGATGGTAAACAACCGGCCGACGCCAGATACCGCGAAGGAATTAAGAGATTCGGCCGCTGATCCATTTCATCACGGTGAAAGCCGAATTGGTCATGGCACTGTTCTCATCGCCGCGATCACGAGTTGCACGAACACGAGCAATCCGAGCGTAATGCTTGCGGCCGGTTTGCTCGCAAAAAAAGCGGTCGAGCGCGGAATGCGAATCGATCCAGCGGTGAAAACTTCACTCGCGCCGGGGTCGCGCGTCGTAACCGATTATCTGGACAAGACCGGGCTACAAAAATATCTCGACCAACTCGGGTTCAATCTCGTCGGCTACGGCTGCACGACCTGCATCGGAAATTCCGGCCCGCTCCATCCGAAAATCGAAAAGGCGATCAACGATTACGATCTGGTCGCGGCGTCCGTGCTTTCGGGTAACCGCAATTTCGAAGCGCGGGTGCACCAAAACATCAAAGCCAATTTCTTGATGTCGCCGCCGCTGGTAGTCGCGTTCGCGCTTGCCGGGCGGGTGGATGTCGATCTTAGCAAAGAGCCAATCGGCAAAGACAAAACCGGCAAGGAAACTTTTCTGCGCGATCTCTGGCCGAGTTTGAAAGAAGTGCGCGATGCGATGCAGTCGGCGTTGAGCCCGGAAGTCTTCCGCAAGCTTTATCGCGATTTCGCGGATCAAAACCCGAAGTGGAACGAAATCCCATCGAGCACCGGCGAAGTGTATCAATGGGACGAGAAAAGCGATTACATTCACGAGCCTCCGTTCTTCAAAGATTTCTCGATGGAGGTTGGCAAGATCGACAACATCGTCGGGGGGCGCGCGCTCGGAATTTTTGGCGACTCCGTAACGACCGATCACATTTCCCCGGCGGGCGCAATCAAAGCGACTTCACCTGCCGGCGAATATTTGAAATCGCGCGGAATTCAGCCGCCGGACTTCAATAGTTACGGAAGCCGGCGCGGAAACGATCTCGTCATGACGCGCGGGACGTTCGCGAATGTGCGAATTAAAAACCTGATGGTGCCTGGGACTGAAGGCGGCGTGACGAAGCATTATCCGGACGGTGAGCAGATGTCGATCTTCGATGCCGCAATGCGTTATCAAAAAGAGAAGGTGCCGCTCGTTATTTTGGCCGGGCACGAATATGGAACCGGTTCCTCGCGCGACTGGGCGGCCAAAGGAACAAAACTTCTTGGAGTGAAAGCGGTCGTGGCGGCGAGTTTCGAGCGGATTCATCGCTCAAACCTCGTCGGCATGGGGGTGTTGCCATTGCAATTTCTCGACGGCGTAACAGCGCAATCACTCGGCCTTGATGGCTCGCAAACATTTTCGATCGGCGGTTTGTCCGACGCGATCCAGCCCGGCCAGCGATTAACGATTGAGATTGAGAACCAAGATCGACAAAAGCGTTACGTGCCGGTGAAACTGAGAATCGATACGCCGATCGAGATTGATTACTACCGGCACGGCGGCATCCTGCCGTTCGTGCTACGTCAGCTGCTCGCGAAGTAATACTTCAATCGGCGAACCGTCGGCAATAAAACCGGAGCGTGGTCGAGCGCTCAATGGTTCAACGAATTGATCGCCATAAAGCGCGGCCACGTCGGCCTTGAATTCAAATGTATCCGCGTTCCAAATTCTCCAGCGCGGATGTTCGACGCGGTATTCACTGCACCCGCCCCGCACACGGGTGTAACCCCAATAATGTTCGGTGATGAATTCAGGATGTGACCCGGCGGCAATTGTTTGCGGTTCACCGCTTGCGCTCATCTTGAGCGATTCCCATTTGCGTCCGCGTCGCCAGGAGTATTCCACGCTCAGCTTAAGATCGAGATGATCGATCTGATGTTTCATCGGTAAGGCGACATAATTTTCTCCATAGAAAGTGCGCGCGACCAAAGCGATCGCGCGGCGCGGCACTAATTCGCGAACGAAGACAACCCCGCGCCGCCAGGTGTCGGCGGATTTCTTGCGCACGTAAAAGCGGAGATTCACTTCCTCGAAATCGCGATGCAGCGGGATGGGCAGTCCGAGCAAGCGCGAGTCGAGAAAAAGAAAGCCGACCACGCTGAAAAATGTCTCCCCATTTTCGAAATCGATTTCAGTCCCAGGCGGAACCAGTGGCGCAACGATCTTCGGATCGACAACGAAGTTGAGCATGGCGAGATACCGCCAGTTGGCGGTGAGAAACGGTCTCACGCCAACAAGATATGCGGCGATCAGGGCGCTGGCGCTACAGAATCAGTGCAGCAACTTCTCGAGGGCGGCGTCCGGATTGGCCCCGAGCGAAGTGGCCATGGCATAGTGGCGCTTGGCCTGTTCTTTCGACGGTGGCAACGAGGTTGCGTAAATGACGGCGAGATTAAAATGCGCGTCGGCATAGTTTGGATTTTCTGAAACTGCTTCGAGTAATTCTTTTTCCGCAGCTTCCTGCCAGCCTTTCTGACTCGCAGTAATGCCGAGGTAATTGTGCGCGGTTGCGCTCTTCGGATTGAGCCCGAGGGATTTGGTCAATTCCGTCAGCGCCTCGTCGAATTTCGATTGTCGATAATAAACGATTCCGAGTGTGGTGTGCGTGAATTCGTCCTTGGGCGAGAGCGCGACCGCTTTCTTCAAGGTCAACTCGGCAGCTTTAAGTTTGCCGCTGCGAAAATAAACTACGCCAAGATTCGAGAGCGAATAAAGATTGTTCGGCGTCTTGGTCAGAATTTCCTGATAGATTTTCTCCGCCGACCGATATTTGCCCTTATCGAAATTCTCCTTGGCCAGCCGGGCAAGATCGACAACGTCCTCGGGGACGTTCGGCTTAAAGATGCTCGGAACGGTGTAGCCAGTCTGTCCGGCCGGCGCGGAGGGCGCTTTCGACGCGGCCAGACTGCCGGCTGGTGCCTCGGTCGAAGCGGCAGGCGTATTCGGCTTCGCGTTTTTGGCAAAAGTGAAGCTGGCCTTGACCGCGACGGGATTGTCATCAGAAATCGAAACGACCGGTTGGCGGAGCAGCGCCAGTTCATCCGTGGTCAACCTCGTCACCGGTTGGGCCAGTAACTGGATTTGTTGCGTCAATGTTTCCGATTTGATCTGTAGCTTGTCGAACTCGGCCAGCATCAACTTTTTCGCCTGATCGCGCCGCGCTTCTTCCTGGCGCTCGCGCACGATGATGTTGCGCAGCATTTCATTCTCTTTTGTTAGCTTGGCCGTCTCCTCCGGCGTAGCGCCGACGAGCTTGACCTGCTCGACCTGCTTGCTCGCTTCGTCGAGTTGGGATCGTAACTGCGCGACTGTGGCTTCGTAGGTCTGATTCTGCTTCTGGCTGGCGGCGAGCTGCTGCTGAAGATCGCCGATCTGTTTTCTCACGTCGGCGAGCTCTTTTTCTTTCTTCGGTTTGTCCGCGCTGATCTCGCGCACAGTTTTTTCGGTGTCAGCCAGCTTCTGTTTCAAATTGGAATTTTCCGCGACCAGCACCTCCACCCGCTGTTCCGTATCCTTTAATCCTTTCAATTGGGCTAGTGCGTCATCCCGTTCTTTGTTTACACTCGCGACTTTTTGGTCCGCCTCGGCCGCGTGGGCATTCGCTTCATCACGCTCTTTGCTGGCGGAGGCTCGCTGTTGATCGGCGCTTGCGACCTTCGTATTGGCGTCGTCCCGTTCCTTTTCAGCGGCGCTGCGGCCTTGCTGCGCCGAAACAAGCGCTTTTTTCAACTGCGCGATTTCGGATTTAAGGGCCTCCTGCGCTTTCCCCTCGTTCGAACCGGCAGCCGCAGTTTTCTTCAGCGAAGCCTGCGCCTGAGTTAATTGATCGCGCACTTGCTTCTCAGCCGTTTTCGCTTTGTCCAGATCGCCCTGAGCTTTGTCGAGTTTCGATTTCGTTTCATCAAGACGGCTGTTCAACGATTGCTTTTCATTTTCAGCCGCGCTCATTTGGGTGCGCGATTTTTGTAATTCAGCTTCAAGTTGGTCGACTCGATCGCGCAGTTTGCGGGTGGCCTGCTCGATCGCGACCTCGTTCGGTGTAATCGCCGGGGCCGGCTTCGCGGCCGGCAACGGTGTTACCGGTTCTTTGGCGACTTGGGTCGGTGCTGGTTCCGGTGGAACCGCGGCGGCATTTTCAATAGGCGGCGCGGGAGCGTTTACACTTTCCTGGGTCGAAGCTTTGTCCTGCACCCGCAGGATGCTTTCGCTCACTTTCCGGCCGCGATATTCGACGATGGCGGGTTGCCAATCCGAGTGGGCCTTGCGCAATTGTTCGATTAGGCTGCCGGCAAAGCGATACTTGGCGAGAGCGGCCTTAAATTGGTTCTCGTGCTCAAGTTTTTCGCCCTGCTGCGCTGTCATGTAAGCTTTGAGAAACGTCTCGCTCGGGTCATCCGATTCGGCGGTCAAGACCGGCGCGGCCAGACAAAAAACGACCGCGGCGAGCAGGATCGAGCGGATTTTCATCATGGAACGCGGGGTGCGGATGATAACAAACGCAATGCGGGTTGCAACGCAACGATGGGGCATCGGCTGAAGGAGAAGCGGAGAGTGTGCCACACCGGTGGGTTCTTTGCGCGTTTGCAATCACGCGTCTAAAAACTAGAATTTGAATCCCCGATGGTGGTCGTAGCTCAATGGTAGAGCCCCAGATTGTGGTTCTGGTTGTTGCGGGTTCGAGTCCCGTCGACCACCCCGTTTTTTAAATCCCAAAATCCAAATCCCAAGTTCCAAATTTTGGGCTTTGGGATTTGAAACCCGGGATTTTCAATTTCGTGTCTGTAGCTCAACTGGATAGAGCATCTGACTTCGGATCAGAAGGTTGGGGGTTCGAATCCCTCCAGGCACGCATTTTTTTCGCGCCGCGACTGCAACCAGGTTTGTGCCGTTGAAAACATTTTGGACAGCGCTCGCTTTGGTCGCGGCGGCCACCATCGCTTTTGGGTGGCTTGCCTGGAAGTGCGTTCACGATCCAAAAATTAATTTCCTGCCGCGAGACGGACGCGCCGAGTGGATTGTATTTCCGGCTGCACTGGATGCGCGCACGCACCCAGTGGCAACGATGGACGCAACATTTCGTCGAACCCTCCAGCTTGAAACGCAGCCGGGGTCGGCTCGATTGCTCGTTCGCGCGGCCAAACGGATCGAATTGAAAATTAACGGTGAAACGGTTCAAACCGCTTCGACACGGAACTGGAAACAGATTTCAAAAATCGATGTGTCGCAATTTCTCCGGACCGGCCCGAACACAATTGAGGCCAGAGTTTTTAACGACGACGCGCCGCCGGCGCTCTGGCTCACATTAACCGCGGACTCATCGACTTTGCGGACTGACGAGCGGTGGGAAGTGTCGCTCGCCGGATCGACATGGCGCAGCGGCGCGCTCGCTTCAACGGCGAAGCGCCCGGCTCCGGGCAATCTTCTTGCCGGAGGTGAAAAAATATCTGATGTGCTCCCGCATATTTGGCGCGCGTGGACGGCCTTTTCAGTTCTTGCCGTTCTCCTGACGTTCGCGGCCGGCTGGTGGTTAGCTCGAATTACGGCAAGACCAAATGGCGGCAGTGCTGAATTTTCCCGCCGGCAACTCTTCGCCTTGCTCGGATTATGCAGCTTCGCCTGGGTCATTCTTTTTGGAAATAACGCGAAAATGTTGCCGTTCTCGAGCGGCTACGATTCCAAGGAGCACAGCGCTTATATTAAGTACATCCAGGACCACAGGGTGTTGCCCCTGCCCAACGAGGGATTCGAAATGTTTCAGCCGCCGCTCTACTACGGCCTTTCCGCCGGGGTCCTGTCAACCTGCCGGCTTGCGATCGCCGACGATGCCGCGGTGATTGCTTTACGCGCGATGACGATGATTTTTGGCGTCGCGAATTTTATTTTCGTTTTTCTAGGTGTGCGCTTGCTCTTTCCCGGCCGGATTGTCGCCCAACTGGTTGGATTGCTGATTGCAGCATTTTTGCCGATGCAGCTTTATCTCTCGCATTATGTGACGAACGAAACGCTGGCTGCAACGCTTGCGACTGCGACAATTTACCTTGGCTTACGCACGCTGACGAGCGAGCGCGCATCGGCCTTGCAATATCTTTGGCTTGGCGTCTGCGCCGGACTGGCAATGTTGGCCAAGGCGACAAGCCTGTTGCTCATTCCGCCGCTCTTCGGCGCTTTGATGATCAAGCTTTTTCAAGATCGGGCTCAATTTTTTGTCTGGTTGCGTGCGTTCGGAATAACTATCGCCGCAATCCTCATCACCTGCGGATGGCATTACCTCCGGATTTGGCATCACTTCGGGACGCCAATCGTCGGCAACTGGGATCCCACCCTCGGATTTCCGTGGTGGCAAGACCCGGGATTTCATGTCGCAAGCGATTATTTTCGTTTTGGCACGACGCTCATCTCTCCGCTGTTCAGCGGTTTCAACGGCTTCGCCGATGGAATTTATTCGACACTCTGGGGTGACAGCCTTGGCGGCGGACTGTCCGACTTGCGTTCGCGCACCCCGTGGAATTACCAACTCATGATCGGCGGCTATTGGCTCGCATTGCTCCCTACTCTGCTCGTCGCCATTGGCGCCGCGGTGGCGATCTATCGATTCACTCGCCACCCGTCACCGGAGTGGTTTCTGTTACTTGGACTTTCAGCCACCGTCACAATTGCGCTGATTTTCATGACGCTAAAAGTCCCTTCTTACGCGCAAGTGAAAGCTTTTTACGGTTTGTCCGCCGTTGTCCCGTTTTGTGCTTTCGCAGCAATCGGATGGCAAATGCTGACGGCGCGCTCGCGCGTTTTGCAACTGCTGTTCAGCACAGCGCTCCTGCTTTTTAGCATCAACAGCTTCGGCTCGGTCTGGATCCGTCCGTCGACAGAGCAACATATTTACACAGCGCGGAGGTCGATTTCGCAGTCTCAATCGAATCGGGCCATTTCCGAAGCAACCGAGGCGACAAAAAACGAATCTTCCAATGCAGGCGCATATTGCTTTTTCGCCGCAGTTTTGGATGAACTTGGTGAGTCGCAGAAAGCCGTCGCGCAATCCGAGCATGGCCTTGAGCTGGATTCTGCGAATGGCGATTGTCATCTTCAATTGGGAATCAGTCTGGCAAAGCAGGGAGATATGCTGCGCGCGATGAGCGAAGCGCGACGGGTTCTCGAATTGCAGCCGGAGAATGTGCGCGCTTACGATCTTGTTTTTACCCTGGCCCGCGAACTCCACCGCGCCGAAGAAGCCCTCGCCGTTGGACGCGATGCACTCGTTGTCTCGCCATTTGATTCCGATTTGCATTACCGAATCGGTCTGGCAGCTGGCGGGATTGGCGATTTCACAACTGCCGCTCATCAACTCGCCTACGCGTTATTACTATGGCCTAATCGCCCCGAAATCGCCGGCAAACTTCATCTGGCCGTGCGTTTTGCGGCCCAAAGCTTGAAAGCTCCCTCGCAGTTGGAAGCGATCGCTTCTTCAACGCCAGATTCTGCTCCGCTGTTAAACGAACTGGCGTGGTTGTTTGCAACCCATCCCGATTCCGCGCTGCGCGATGGAAGGCGAGCTGTTCAACTTTCTGAACGTGCTTGCGCGTTGACCGAACGAAAACAACCCGTGCCTCTCGCCACCGCCGCGGTGGCTTACGCCGAAGTCGGCAAATTTCCTGAAGCGATCGCTACTGCCAGGGACGCACTTTCCCTCGCGCGATCGAACGGTGACGCGAAAACGGCCGGACTCGCCGAGAATCTCTTAACATCGTTTCAATCGAATCAACCTTACCGAGAGGAGCCACGGCCATGAAATTTTCCGCCGCGCGCTCGGAGTTGGATTCCATGGTGGTGGAGATCGAGCTCACGCTCGTCAGCATTATTCAGGGTGTCGCCTTGACGATTTTGATTGAGAACGCGCACGCCGTGATTGCCGAGCGACAACTTGTTTTCTGGCTCTACGTGGTCGCCGGGTTGTTCATCATTTTTATTTTCTGGTCACGCGCGGTTTTGCACATCCTCACCGTGATTCGCTGGCCGCTCGAATTTGGCCATAACTTTCTCTACATCGCCTGCGCCCTGGTTGAGGCAATTCTATTTGCTCAAATTGGCAAGCCCGCGAGCTGGTTCGGATTTGGAGGGGCTTTCATCGCAATTGGTTGGACTTTGTTTGTTTACGATCTTCGCCTGATCTATGCGCGCATGCGTGACAGTGCGGGCGAGGCAAGTAATCGGCTATCCGCGCGTGTCCTGCGCGATCAGTGGCTCAACATTGGTCTGCTTCTGCCGGCGATATTTTTGCTGAACCTGGTGTCGGCAATTTTAATTCGGGCCTGGCCGGACCTGTTTCTGGCGCGCAACGCCCATCTTTGGCTGATCGCAGCCCAGGTCGTCGGGTTCGCTGGATATTTGGTCTACGTCGTTCGTTTCTATGTCATTCTCGCTCCGCTCATCGCTCAAGCCCGACACGAATGGCGAGGCACACTTGGCGATCGGGATCAATCTTGAAGCGATCCTCGTTTAGAGATTCGCGAGCGCTTGCCGCGCTTTTTCCACATCCGATGGCCGCAGCACGATGATGCCCTTGGGCAAGGTCGCGCCGGTCGCGAAGTAAGCGTACTCGATGTTCACTTCCGCGCGCGAGAGCGCCTCGGCAATTTTTCCGAGAACGCCGCGCTCGTTGGCGGCATCAATGCAAAGCACATCGTTCTCGAACGCGAGCACGCCGCGCTCGCCCAGCAGCATCAATGCTTTAGTTGGATCGCTCACAATCATCCGCACCACCGAATGATCGACCGTGTCCGAAACGGTGAGCGCGTGGATGTTGATTCCAGCTTTGGCCAGAGCTTCGCACACGCGCGCTAACGCTCCAGGGCGATTTTCAAGAAATACCGCAAGCTGTGTCGCCGTTTCCAGGGAGAGAATGGTTTTCATCTTGAGTTCACGATGACGCGGCCGGCCGCTTCTGACAATAGCGATCGTTCAAGCAATTAGCCAATCGCGCGCGCCAATGCCATTGTCGACCCCAACGTGAACAAATCCCCCCAATCAGTCCGGCTGAATTCTGGAATTCCTCGACGAACCGTAGGCTTTTTCACCGCCTGCGGGATTGTGATTGCAAATATTATCGGCACCGGCGTCTTCACCAGTCTTGGATTTCAGGTCGCTGACATTCAGTCCGGTTTTGCTTTGCTCATGCTCTGGATTGTTGGCGGAGTCGCCGCGCTTTGCGGCGCGCTCTGCTACGGCGAGCTTAGCGCCGCGCTCCCGCGCTCCGGTGGCGAATATCATTTCCTTTCCGAAATTTATCATCCCGCTGTCGGTTTCATGGCTGGATTTATTTCAGCGACGGTCGGCTTCGCTGCGCCCATTGCACTCGCGGCCATGGCTTTCGGAAAATATTTTCGCGGGGTCTTTGATTTTGGTTCGCCCGTATTGCTTTCATTCGTGCTGGTGTGGATGGTCGCGCTTTTTCATTTTGGAAATCTTCGTCTTGGCAGCGCGTTCCAAAATCTATGGACGATCGTGAAACTGCTTTTGGTTGGCGTGCTGATTGGAGCCGGTTTGCTCATCGAAGAAAAACAGCCGATCACTTTTTCCCCGCACGCTGCCGACACGATGTCGATCTTCAGCGGCGCGTTCGCAGTCGCGCTCGTTTACGTGATGTATTCTTACTCGGGCTGGAACGCGTCCAGTTACATCATTGGCGAAGTGAAAAATCCGGAACGCAACGTTCCGCGTTCGCTTCTCGCCGGCACACTCATCGTCATCGTGGCTTACGTCCTCCTGAATGCGGTTTTTCTGGCAACAACGCCGGAAGTCGAAATGCGTGGCCAACTCGAGGTTGGCCTGATCGCCGGCAGACACATTTTCGGAGAGAACGGCGGTCGCATTGTCGGCGCGGTGATTTGTCTCGGGTTAATTTCCGCCGTCAGTTCCATGACCTGGATTGGACCGCGCGTCACCATGTCGATGGGCGAAGACCATTGGCTCTTGCGATTTCTCGGCCGCAAAAACACGGGGGGCGTCCCGGCGAACGCTGTCCTCGTTCAATTGCTGATCGTGAATCTCCTTTTGTTGACGCGTAGTTTCGAGCTCGTCGTCGTTTACATTCAATTCGCGCTTCTTCTCTGCTCGCTCCTAACTGTGATTGGAGTAATCGTGCTGCGCGCGTCCCGACCAAACGTCTCGCGACCTTATCGCGTTTGGCTTTACCCCCTGCCGCCGCTCCTTTTCGCTGCCATCACCATTTGGATGATGATTTATCTTTTGATCTCAAAGACCACGGAATCGGTGGCCGGAATGGTTACGGCGATCGTCGGGTTCCTCCTTTACTTTTGCGCCGGGAAACGCGTCAGTGCTGGCCCATGAAAAAAATCGCCGCGAGAAAGATCACAAGCGCCAATCGGTCGATCTTCGCGCATGCCTGCCGCGCCGTAGCCTTCGGCGTAGGCGGGTCGATTTTCGCGTTGGCGCAAATTGCCCACGCGCAGCCGCCGCCGGACGACACCGCGCGCTTTCTCGCTGGTATGCCGCTTCCAAAAAACTCTCCGCTCGCTTCGCTGACCAGCGATCCGGCCTGGCAGGAGCACACCGCTAATTTCGAACAGGCTTTCGCTAAACTAAACACCCGGCAGTTGGCAAAGCTGCACGCCTGGGAAGCGCAATATTTTCCGGAAGCGCAAAGTCAGGTTCCGGTCGTGTTCTACATGTTCAGCGGTCCCGATTTTCTCTACGTCGATCAATTCTTTCCACAAGCGTCCGTTTACATTCTCTGCGGAAAGGAATCGATGGGCCCGCCCCCCGCTCCACTGCAAATCGGCAATCTTGGGAGCGCGCTCCACAACCTCGAGCAAGAGATGTATTCCTCGCTTCGCTTCAGCTTTTTCATCACGAAAGACATGAAGGTAAGTCTTGATTCGCAAGAACTGAAAGGCACCTTGCCGATCCTCTACGTTTTTCTCGCGCGCGCGGACAAATCGATCACCGACGTCAGCTTCGGCTCGTTGAGCTCCAGTGGACAATTCCAACAAAGCCGAGGCGGCGGCGGCGCGACCGGAGTGAGAATCAATTACATCGACAACCATTCGGGTCAGCAACAGACCCTTTACTATTTCACGACCGACATTTCCGACGGCGGCCTCGCCTCCAGCGGTTTCTTAAAATTTTGCGACCACTTCGGAGTCGGCTCCAGTTTTCTAAAATCATCGTCCTACTTGATGTTTGAACAAGGTTTCAGTCGCATCCGTAATTTCATCATCGACCACAGCGCTACGATCGTGCAGGACGATGCTGGCATTCCGCTTGCCGATTTCAATCGTGACAAATGGAACATTCGCGTCTTCGGCACCTACATCGGCCCGATCGAAATTTTCAAACAACACTATCAGCCGAAACTGAAGGAGATTTTCGAGCAGAGCGGTCCGCCACCGATTGAATTCAACTTCGGCTACCGCTGGAATTACAAAGAGAGCCACGTCATCGTGGCGACGCGCAATTAAATTATTCCTGGAACCGGTGGAACCAGGAATAGGGGAAAGCGTCCCCCGGGCAATCGGTTGCCCAGCGCGGCGGATTCATTTCGCGATGCGGCTTCACAATCGGGTAATGATCGCCCACTTTCCCGCAGCGTTGCCGGAGATAACGGATTAATTCTTCGCAGCAATCGAGTTGCGCGCGCGTCGGTTGATCGCGATTGAAATCGCCGACCAGACAAATGCCGAGCGCGATGTTGTTCAAGTAATCGCTGTGAACATGGCCGCCGTTGATTTGCCGCCGCCACCGGTCGCCCACTTCAATTTGCCCATTGCCGGTCGAAGTCCCATTCCCGATGACGAAATGATAAGCGAGCCCATTTTGCATTCGGCGAATGCGCCGGTGGTAGTAATCGAATGCGGCCGCGTTCCCCTGACGCGTTCCGCTGTTGTGCACAACAATATATTGCCAGCGACTCCGCGCGACTGGGGCGCGATCGATTTGATTGCGAACTGAAGCCGTCAGATAACGATAACCGGCGCCGGTGCTGCTACTCCGGCCGCCGCCACCGAATAATCGCGCCCAGAAACCGCGCGGTTTCTCGTAACCATATTTCTCGATCGTTAATTGTTCCGGCTCTTCAACCGGCGCAGCCAGCGCAGATTTCGCTCTCGGCAGAGGAGATGGAGGCGCGCTGGGACTTGGAACCGCCATTGCGCGCGGCGGTGTCGCGCTCGCTTGCGCCGCCGGAGTTTCGCTGGGTTTTGGCGAAGCCTTTTTGTGCGGCGACGGCGATTTTTCGGCGCCGGTTTTCTTTTTTTTCTTTCCTTTTAGCGACGCTTCTTTCGCTGGAGACTTCTTCGCTTTCGGCTTTGGCGTGGCCTCCGGCGTTTCGCTCGGAGTCGGCGAAGCTTCGGGTTCTTCCGCCGGCGTTTTCCGTGCTTTCGCCTTTGGTTTCGGCGACGGCGACGGCGAAGACGCTTTCTTTCTCTTGTGCGAGGAAGTTTTTGGTGTCGGGCTCGGCGATTCCTCCGGCGATGGTGAATTCACGGCGCGAGCCTTCAGAATTCGCGTCGGTTTCTCCTGGTCGGTTTGTTGCGCCTGAAGGACAAAGCCGCCAATGGCCGCGCTAAGCGCGAGAAAACCACAAACGCGGAAACGTAACACTGCTGCGCAGCGTAACAGAGTGTCACGCACGATCAACCGGCAACGAAATCAAAACGTCGCCAATTACGCCGGCTGCATCGCTGATTCCCGCGCTTCGGATTTGCCACGCTTTTCTCGTTCGCGGCGAAGAATCGCGTTCAGTTTGCCGCCGAGCAGCAGGAACAAACAAGTGAGATACATCCAGGTCAGCAAAATGATGATCGACGCCAGCGCGAGATACGTTGCGTCGTAACGGCTGTAGCGAGCAACGTAGAGCTGAAAAAGTTTCGTTACCGTGATCCAGCCTACCGAGAAAAAAATCGCGCCAGGCAATGCCTGACGAAAGGTCAAATAATTCTCAGGCGTAAGAAGATACAGCCAAAGGGCTAGGATCACGAGAGCGATGGCCGTGAGCGGAAGATTCAGCGCAGCCACCCATTGCTGCAGTGGCACTGTCAGTTGAAAATTGACTTCGGCAATTCCAGCCAGCGTTTCGCCGAAGACCATGGCGTTAAAACAAACCAGAATTATGATGCCGAACCAAAACAGAAGCAAAAACGAGATGATGTACTTCGACCACCAATTGCGTGGCTCAGTGACTCCGTAGGTATGGCTTAATGCCTTCGAGATCGTCGCAATGAAGACCGTGCCGCAATAAATCCCAAGCAGGATGCCGGCGTTTGCCAGTAGTCCGCTCGAGCCGGTGACGACCACGTTTGCGGCAGCGGCATCGAGGATGTCCTGGACCTTCGGGTCCGGCGGCATAAAACTTTTCAAAACATTGAAAATTCCGTGCAACTTTGCCGGATCGGTTCCGAACAGCCCGATCAGATGCCAGAGAAAGAGGAGCATCGGCGCCAGCGCAACTAAAAGCGTGTAAGCCATCTGCGCGGCCAGACCGGTGGTGTTATCGGTCGCGGTTTCCCACACCAACCGTCGAAACACTTTCCAGATCATGCGCAATAATTTCACACTTTTCAGAGTTTACTTTGCCGACCGGAAATATCCATTAAACTTGCGTCGCATCGCCGGCGGAAAGATCGACATCGCATCGTGAAAAGAATTTTGATCCTCACTGCCGGTTTCGGTGAAGGGCATAACAGCGCGGCAAGAGGAATTCGCGCCGGCCTGGCCCGGGTTGCGCCAAAAGTTGAAGTCGAATTGCGCGATTTGTTCCCGGAAACGTTTGGCGCATTCAATGAAATTGTCCGCCGCACGTATCTGGCGCTGATAAACCGCTGGCCGAAATCATGGGGCTACGTTTACAACTGGCTCGATCGGAAAAAGGATTTCGACCAACGACTCCAACGATTTCACGGCCTCAAGAAAAATCTTGGCCGCTTGCTCGATCGTTTTCAACCGGACGTCGTCGTCTCCACATTTCCACCGTATCCTTATTTGTTGGATCAGATCTTGGGAAGCGGACGCCGTTGCAAAAACATCGCCGTCGTTACCGACTCGATTACGGTCAACGCGATTTGGTATCGCTCGCCGGCCGATTACTTTTTCGTCGCCAACGAAAAAAGCGCGGCCGTCGTTCACAATGGCGGAGTGCCGCCGGAAAAAATTAAAGTGTTCGGTTTTCCAGTCAGCCCACGGTTTGCTGATTTCACCAAAGATCGACCATCGCCGGCAGCAGTCGTTCCTCGCGTTCTCTATGTCATTAACGCCGGCACGCGCCGCGCGCCGCAGCTCGTGCGGAAACTTGTCGAGCTCGATATTCAGCTAACTGTCACCGTGGGTCGCGACGAGAAACTTCACCGGGCGATCGAGAAAGCGGCGGGCAACCGCGAAATCGATATTTTCGGTTGGACCGATGAGATGCCGCGTCTGCTTTGCGGAAATCATTTGCTCATTGGTAAAGCCGGTGGCGCTACGGTCCAGGAAACTATCGCCGCTGGATGCCCGATGATCATCAATCACGTCGTTTCCGGGCAAGAAGAAGGTAACGCGCGACTCATCGTTGAAACAAACTCCGGCGCGATCGCGCTTTCGAACGATGAAGTCGTCGCACAAATTCGGCGCGCTTTCGCAAGCGACGCGAAGCAGTGGCACCAATGGTCGGCGAACATCGGCAAACTGAGCCGCCCGCGCGCGTCTCTCGACATCGCCGCATTTTTGTTGTCGCTCTAACGCCGAAAAACTTCTTCGCCGGCAACGAATGTTCGGAGGACTTCGAGCTCCGGCGAAATGATGACTAGGTCGGCGACGCCGCCGATTTTAAATTGGCCTTTGCCAGTCAGACCGATCACGAATGCAGGCGTATCGGTCGCCATGGCAATAGCTTCGTGCAACGGTACGCCGACTTTCGTAACCATCGTGCGAACGAGATCGATCATGCGCGACGCGCTGCCGGCGAGCGCGGAACGATCCGCGAGCAGACAGACGCCTTTCTCGACAATGCACTTGTTCCCATAGAGCGAAAATTTCGAGCCGTCCTTTAAACCGGCGCCGGCGGTGGCATCAGTGACGAGGCAAATGCCAGTGAAATTTTTGGCGCGATACAACATTTTCATCAGCGTCGGCGAAACGTGATGACCGTCGGCGATGAGTTCGCAAATGATCCCCGGTTCGCTCATCGCGAACTCGAGCAAACCGGCAACGCGATCGATCCCGCGGCGACGCGTGCTCGACATGCAATTGAAGGTGTGTGTGACGCTCCGCATTCCATGCTCAAACGCGGTGCGCGCGTGGTCTTCCCATGCGTCGCTGTGACCACCGCTGGCAGAGATGTTGCGTTCACGCAATTCATCGATCAGGGCGAGTGCGCCGGGCAATTCCGGAGCGAGCGTCATTCTTTTGATCATGTCGCTGTGATTGAGCAAAGGTTTGTACATTCTTCGAGTCGGTTTTCCCATTAAGCTCGCGCGTTGCGCACCCGGCTTCGTTTTCGAAATGAATGGACCTTCAACATGCACGCCGGCGATTTGTTTTATCGACGACTTAGCGTCGCGGACCCGGTTAACTACTTTGACAATGCTTTTGATGGGCGCGGTCGCAGTGGTTAACAGCAGCGACGTCGTCCCGCCGCTCGCGTGATAATCGCAGATCGTGCGAAAAGCTTTGGTCGACGCCTGCATTGTGTCGCGACCCATCGCGCCGTGGACATGAAGATCGATGAAGCCGGGCGCGAGATAATTGCCTTCGAGATCGACAACCGTTTCGCCCGTCGCCGCAGCGTGCGCGCGAATCGCCGTGATCATCCCGTTTTCAACAACCAGGTCCAATCCGTCGCGAACGCCATTCGGGAAAATCAAACGCCCGTTCTTGAAGGTCATTAAGGGAACACAATTGCGTTTGGCGCGGCCAAAGTCCATCCTCTCTCTCAGCGATGGAGTTCGATTACGATGTCGTGATCATCGGTGGCGCTTTCTCCGGTGCGGCCACGGCGCTCATGATCAAGCGCAAACATCCGGCCGCGCGCGTGCTCATTATCGAGAAGAATGCCGCGTTCGATCGCAAAGTCGGCGAATCGACCACGGAAGTGAGCAGTTGCTACATGACGCGGATTCTTGGCCTGGCGAATTATCTCGGCCACGAGCAGCTCGCCAAGCAGGGACTGCGAATGTGGTTTTGCAATTCGATGGAGCAACGCTTCGACGATTGCGTTGAGATCGGACCGCGCTACTCGGCGCGTGTGCAAACATTTCAAGTCGATCGCGCAAAACTCGATTCACATTTGCTGCAATGCGCGGTGGACACCGGCTGCGAATTATTGCGCCCGGCGAAAGTCACCAGGATCGAGCTTGATGGGCCATATAGGTCTCATGTGTCCTACGGGACAGATGGGTCGCAACACACAATCTGCGCGCGCTGGCTGATCGACGCGAGCGGCCGCGCGACGTTGCTCGCGCGCAAGCTCGGTCACTATCGGCCGAACAACGAGCATCCGATCAATGCGGTCTGGGCGCGGTTCACTGGTGTGAAAGATTGGGATAGTTATGACTGGCGGGAAAAATTTCGTGATTACATGGACGCCTGCCGGACCGCGCGTTCATGGGCGACGAACCATTTGATGGGACACGGTTGGTGGTGCTGGATCATTCCACTCCGCGGCGGCGATGTGAGCGCCGGAATTGTTTACGATAGCCGAATCTTCCAATTGCCCGAGGGCGCGAAGATCGCCGAACGATTGCACGCGCACATTCTGGCGAATCCGGTCGGACGTGAAATTTTTCGCGACGCCCACGCGATCGAAGGCGACGTGCACGCGTTTTCGGCGCTGCCGTATTACACCGAAAAAGTTGGCGATGACGGCTGGGCCTGCGTCGGCGACGCGGCGGGATTTATCGATCCGCTTTACAGCCCGGGCCTCGACTTTTGTTCCTACACCAGCAACTACGTCGCCGATTTCGTCGGACGAAATCTTGCTGGCGAAGATGTGACGGCAACCGTCACGCACTACAACGAGCAATATCCGATCATGTATCGATCGTGGTTCGAGGCGCTTTACAAAGATAAATATTATTACATGGGCGACGCCGAGCTGATGTCGGCCGGTTTCCTGCTCGATGTGGCGTCGTATTATTTCGGACTGGTAATTCCGGCGTACCGAAACCCTGAGGAAGCCTTTCTCGTGCTGCCATTTCACGGCCGGCGTGGGCGGATCGCGGCGAGCGCGATGAAATTTTACAATCGTCGCCTGGTCGCGCTAGCCAAACGCCGATTGGCCACGGGCCATTTCGCAAGGCATAATGCCGGTTGGCGGGAACTATACGATGGCTTCGTCCCGGATTTTCGCGTGACGAAATTGCTGCGCAAAGGATTATTGCGTTGGTGGAAAGCCGAACTAACGAATCTGCGGCTGATATTCGCCTCGCCGGCGACCACGCCGGCCAAGCGAAGCGAAGCGGGCACACCGCTGGAAGCGTGACCGGCGCGGAGCGCCACTGGTGGCACGGCTTTGCTGTGCACGGAATTTTGGCGCTTCGTCGATTGGGGTGTGCGCAATCTTCCGGCGATTTTGCATCGGCCATTAATTTGGATTGCGGCTTTCCTGTTTTTCTTCGTCGCGGCTCCGGCCCGCAAATCCCTTCTGCGAAATTTAAGCCTGATTCGTCCTGCCTCGTGGCGCGTGATGAGTTATCTGCGCGTCCTTCGGGTGTTCACAAATTTCGGTTGGTCGCTGACCGATGCGGCGACCTATCGAATGTCGAAGACGCGATTTAAGTACGAGCTCGAGGGCGGGAGATTTTTAGATCAGCTCGCCGTCGCGAGAGGTGGAGTTGTTCTGACCGCGCACATGGGCAACTACGATTTGGGCGCGGCGCTGTTCGCTGAAAAATTCCATCGCCAAATCCAGATGGTCCGCGCGCCGGAGCCGGACGCGCTCGCCGGCCCAACACGTCGATCTTGCCTTGCAACAATCGAGCGCCGGCGCGGTCAAAGTCGGCTACAGCAGCGATGGAACTTCGCTTGCATTCGATTTGCTAAACGCTCTGCGCAGTGGAGAGATCATTTCGATTCAGGGCGACCGTGTGGTTGGCGAAGTCGCTTGTGCGCCGGTGAGATTTTTTAATCGTGAGATTCTCTTGCCGAACGGGCCCTTTGTTCTTTCGCTCGCTTCCGAGACACCAATCTATCCGCTCTTCATCGTCCGGACCGGCTATCGCAAATACAAGATCATTGCGCGCGAACCAATTCTTCCTTTCCGCAACGCGGCATCGCGGGACGTAGTCATCGCCGATGCGATGCAGAATTGGGCGCGAGTGTTGGAAGAAGTGGTCAGCTGCTACTGGCCACAATGGTTCGCCTTTACCCCGTTGTCCTAAAGACCGCTCGCGCCCGACTTTAGCTCGGGTTCACCAGTTGCAAATACCACTGCACGAACTTTTCGCCAAAGAACATCCAGGTGAGCGCGCCGAAGGCGAGGTACGGACCGAACGGCAATTTCGCCGACCAAACGCGTTTTCCGATGAGCAACGTGGCCAGGCCAACGATTGAGCCGGCGACCGAACCGGCGAAAATGCTGAACAAAACACCGCGCCATCCGAGAAAGGCGCCGATCGCTGCCAGAAATTTTAAATCGCCGCGCCCCATTGCTTCGCGCGGGATTTCCAGCTCGTGCGCAATACCGGAAACCCGATCGACCGCATCGAGCACGAATTCATCAGCGCCGACACGGACGCGGTTGTAGTGGAACTCCAGGACCGCATTTCCAAAAACGCGATTGTCGATCTTTGCTTCGTCGCAGTGGAGTAAGAGACGGTCTTTTTCGCGCGCAAAGTAATCGCTCCACAGACTGCGTTCTTCCCCGACGACGAACTCGGCGTCGTCGCCATGGCGCGTCCAGCTAAACGGAGTTGGTCCATCCAGCTTTACTCGTTTTCTGCCGAAAGCGATCTTTCCGCCCTCCAGCACGATCCACAAAATCACGTAACCGAGCGCGGCCGCGAGAGCAGCGCGCACCAGCGCGGCCAGACGCGAATCCGTACTCATCAACTCGGGAACGATAAAGCTCGCAGCAATTCCCGCGATTGTTCCGCCGATCGTGATTTGATCGGGAATAATAAAATGTTCGAGATCGACGAAGGTGGCGATGAGCAGGATCGAAACGAAAACCCAATAGGCGACGGCGATCTTCCACGGGAAAATTTCCCAAACGGCGAGAAATAAAAGCGCGGTGAGCAATTCGACGCCGAAATAGCGAAAGGCAATCCTGGCCCCGCACTTGGCGCAACGGCCGCGCAAAAACAGCCAGCTCACCAGCGGAATATTTTGGTGCCACGGAATTTGGGTTTTGCAGACCGGGCAAAACGAGCGGCGCGGTTCTTTGATCGAGATATCGCGCGGCAACCGATAAATGCCGACGTTGAGAAACGAGCCGATGGCCGCGCCGAGAACGAACGCGACCACAGTGAAAACGGTGTAATAGAAAGAGATTTCCACGCGATCAGGTAAGACTCGAACGCGATTTTCGACGCTCCATCAACCAGGCGACCCAGATGCAGCTTTCATAAAGTAAAGACATCGGCAACCCCATCGCGATGAGGGTCAAGAGATCCGGCGTCGGCGCAATAATAGCCGCGAGGATAAAAATGAGCACCACCGCGTAAGGCCGCGTCCGGGCCATGAATTTGTAAGTGACAAGACCGAAGTAAACCAAAGCGAGGACGACAACCGGCAATTCAAAAGCCATTCCGAAACCGAGCACGAATTTCGTTACGAATGAATAATATTGCTGGACGGTCCAGGTTGGTGCCCATCCGAGCGATTGGGTGTCGCGGAAGAAGAAAAGGATCGTTTTCGGAAGCAACCAAAAATAGCAAACGGCCACTCCGAGTAGAAAGAGTCCAAAGCTACCGACGATGGCGGGAAGCAAAAAACGTTTCTCGACTGCGGTCAGGGCGGGAAGAACAAATTCCGCAAGGAAATAAAGCAGTAACGGAAATGAAACGACAATGCCGGCGTAAAACGCGAGATGAAACGAAATCACGAACGAATCGGTAATGCCTAACGCCTTGAGCGCGCCCACCTGTGGGTCGACATTGTGGAGCGGCGCTTGCATCACTCGCACGAGGATCGAACGAAAGGCGAAACAAACGATCATCGCCAGGACGAGAGTGATCGCCATTTTCACGACCGTCCAGCGCAGGTCTTCCAGATGCTCGAGGAATGGTTTGGACGTTTCGCTTTCAGGCACTTCGCGAAACTTGAAGATGTCGCGTAAAGCCATGTCTCGATCAGCGCGGCCCTAACGAAATGAAAGCGCCTGCGGCGAGACGCGCGCAAATTCCAAGCGTGTTGGAGTCCCGAATCTCATTCTGCGCAATCATCCGGCCTAATTCAGTAGTGGTAACCGCTCGACATTCGAGAATCGCCTCACCTTCCTCCCGGCTGTGCACATCGGCGGGTTGAACCGGCCTGGCCAGGAAAAAATAGCAATGCTCGTCGGTCAGACCAGCCGAAGTGAAAAAATAACCGAGCGGAACCAGTTCGCCGCCGGGCGCCAGGTCATGACCTGTTTCTTCGTGTAATTCGCGCAAAGCAACAGCTTCGATTTCTTTCTCATTAGGCTCGACCTCGTCGTCGATCTGACCAGCGGGCATTGACCAAATCGCTGCCCGAATCGGAATCCTCTCTTCCTTAATGAGCAGAAATTTTCCGTCGCTCGTCATGGGCGCAATCACCACGGCTGCCTTGCGTCGGATGGTCGTCCAAGTCCGCGCTTGTGAGCTCGAAGGCGTTCGCACCTGCTCGGTGACGACATCGAGATGCGAATTTGTGAAATGGTGCTCGCTTGAAATTGTCTGCCAACCATCGTTATCCCGTACCAGTTTGCTCCGTTTCACGTGAGAAGATTATGAACGCGACGTCGAAAAGCGAATGTTTAGGTAGGGGCGGTTCACCTGAACCGCCCGCAAACGCCAGTCCGGCTCGGACCGATTGGGTCAATCGCCCCTACCAATGCGCTCGTGCCAGGCCTTGATCTGCGCTTTGACATTCTCCGGCGAAGGTGCGCCAATGGCGCGACGCGCAACGAGCGAACGGCGGACATCGAAAACATCCACGACATCGACATCGAACAGCGGCGAGAGCTTTTTTAGATCAGCCAGCGCGATCGCGTTAAGCTTTGTTCCCTGAGCAACTGCATTGGCCACGAGCGCGCCGACGATTTCGTGCGCTTCGCGAAAAGGCACTCCTTTCTTAACCAGGTATTCGGCAAGATCGGTCGCGAGGAGATTCGGGTCATTTGCGGCTGCTTCCATTCGCTCGCGGTTAACTTTCAATTGGGGCAACATTGCCGGGAATAGTTCGAGCGCAGCGGAGATGGTATCGACCGAATCAAAGAGCGCTTCTTTATCTTCCTGGAGATCACGGTTGTAGGACGAAGGCAGTCCCTTCAACGTCGTCAGGATCGACATCAGGTTTCCGTAAAGCCGCCCAGTTCTCCCGCGCGTCAGCTCGGCCATGTCCGGATTCTTTTTCTGCGGCATCAAACTCGAGCCGGTCGAAAACCCTTCACTGAACTCGACGAAACCAAATTCGCTCGTGCTCCAGATGATCAAATCTTCGCTCAAACGGGAGAGATGCATTCCAATCATCGCGAGACAGAAGAGGAATTCGCAGACAAAGTCGCGATCGCTCACCGCATCGAGACTGTTTTGGCTTATGCGAGCAAACCCGAGTTCGCGGGCAATCAATTCGCGATCAAGGACGATGGTGGAGCCGGCGAGCGCACCGGAGCCGAGCGGAAGAACGTCCGTTCGTTGTAGACAATCGCGCAGACGTTCGGCATCTCGCGCGAACGCTTCGATTTGGCCTAACAAGTAGTGCGCGAATAAAATCGGTTGGGCGCGCTGCAAATGGGTATATCCCGGCATGACAAGATCGACATGTTCCTCGGCGAGATCGAGAAATGCCGTTTGCAATTTCTTGAGCAACGCCGATGCCCGCTCGATTTGCTCTTTGACATAAAGCCGCAGGTCGAGCGCAACCTGATCGTTGCGGCTCCGCGCGGTGTGCAGCTTCGCGCCCGCCTCGCCGATTTTTTTCGTGAGCGCGCTCTCGATATTCATGTGCGCGTCCTCGAGACCTTCGTCCCAGTGAAATTTGCCGGACTCAATTTCTTGTTCGATCTCGCGCAGCCCAGTTTCGATTTTTTTCTGTTCCGCCGCGGAGACAATCCCGGCTTTCGCCAGCGCCGCGACATGGGCAATCGAGCCAGCAATATCGTGCCGACAAAGCCGGTAGTCGAAGGAGACGGATTCGCTGTAGCGCTGGGCAACGTCGGCGACGGCTTTCTGAAATCTTCCTTTTCGCATGATTAACCAGCGGAACGCTGCGAACGTGTCACGCGGGGAAAGTTACCGCTAGTTATTTCGGCGCGAGAGAGGCAACGATCTTATCAAAGCGCGGGTCGCCGCGCAGTGGGTCCCAGTAGGGGTGCAAACGGAGTTCGCCGTAGCTCAAATAACCGGAAAGCTTTGCCGCGGCGCTCAATTGCTCGAAGGCGAGATCCTTCTCGCCCGTCCACGCATAAATAAGCGCCAAATTTTGCACCAATAGCGGACCGATGATCGCATCTTTCGTCACTGGCAGTAACTCGACTGCGCGGCGGCCTTCACGAATTGCGTCTTCCTTATTACCTAGGGCCGCGTCAGCCATCCCGAGCGCGCAGAGGGCCTCTGCGTAGGCTGGTTGCTCGCGCACCAGCTTGGCCATTTCGTTACGCGCGCTGCTAAACGCAGCGCGTGCGGCTACTTTATCGCCACGCATCTGAGCGACTATGCCTTCGCACCAGACCCGCGGAAACAGAATCGTTTCCCGATGGCACCCATCGATCGGCAGCGCAGCCAGGGCGCGAAGCGCGGCATCGAAATCGCGATCGTATAATGCTGCGTTAAGCCAAAGCTCGGCGATGTTTTTGGCTTCGCGCGAATCTTTGGCAATGATCGCTTGGATCATCGAGACTAGTGGGCGCGCGTCGGCATGCCAGTGGAGCTCGATCTCCGCGCGCATAGCTCGCATCGCTGCGTCTTTTGGAACAAGCGCGATCGCGCGGTCCAAGGCACGCTCGGCATCAGCGTAACGGCGCAGACACTCATAGCTCCTGGCGATTTGTTCGAGAAAGGCAGAGTTTTGTGGATCAAGCTCGATAGCGCGCTCAAGATTTTTGGTCGATTCGGGCCATCGCCCTTGACGTCGATCGATATAGCCGAGTATTTGAAACGGCATCGGATCATTAGGCAAACTCTTTTGTGCCAGGGTTAGCTCCTCCCGAGCGCGGTCGTAATCGTGATAACACCAGTACAAATGCTTGGCGAGAGCGAGATGCGCTTCGCCCGAGTTTGGGCGCAGGCGAGCGAGCGATTGGATTGCCCCGTTGGCCATAG
>QHRF01000055.1 GCA_003220055.1 Verrucomicrobiota bacterium
CATTCCAACTTGATCACGACTTTGCCGCGAGCGTGCCCTTGTTCCAGGTAGCGCAGAGCATCAGCGGTCTCATTCAATTTGTAGGTCCGATCGATCACCGGCGTTATCTTTCCCGACTGCATCAGATCGGCCAGCAACGTCATGTCCTGTTTGTTGAATTGCGCGATGTAGGCGACGAACTTTTGGCTGACGAACCGTGACCGCACATACGCGTTCAGCTCGCCGGCCAAGCGCATCGCAATACCGTCGCGCCATCCTGCTCCGCCCACTCCGGCCATGACGCAGATGCCATTCGGATTCAAAATGCGCCGGCGCTCGGAGAACGAATGGTTCCCAATGAGATCGAAGATTAGATCGTAGCGTTGATCAGTCTTGGTGAAATCTTCCTTGGTGTAGTCGATGACGTGGTCGGCGCCGATTGAGCGGACAAGATCGACATTGCGGGTGCTGCATATGCCGGTCACTTCCGTGCCGAACGATTTGGCGATTTGCACCGCGAATGTGCCTACGCCGCCTGAAGCACCGTTGACCAAGACCCTTTGCCCGGGCTGAATTTTTCCTTTGTCGCGGAGTCCCTGCAGCGCTGTGATTGCCGCCACCGGGACAGCAGCGGCTTGCTCGAATGTCATGTTCGCCGGTTTCAACACAACTGATCGATCCGCCAGAACACAGACGTACTCGGCGATTGCGCCGGTTTTTCCGCCGAATACTTCGTCGCCGGGTTTGAACTGCGTGACGTTTTTGCCAACTGCTTCAACCGTTCCGGCGTAATCGACGCCCAGCCGAGTGTCCTTCGGTTTGCGCATTCCAGAGATCGGCCGCAAGAGCCACAAGCCGCGAATGGTGAGGTCGAGTGGATTTACGGAAGCAGCGCGAACTCTGACCAGGACTTGGTTGTCTGCTGGAGTTGGCTTTTCCACGTCAACCAGCGTGAGAACTTCGGGTCCCCCATACTCACAATGGGTAATGGCTTTCATCGGATTCGCTGGAGCACCGGTGTTGCGCTCGCACTCATTCGTTGACGTCCAGTATGCGATGAATAACCAAACCACGAGCGCCAGAAGAATTACGCTCGCAGACCATTTTAATACTCGTTTTACCTTCACAGAATTATTCCACAGTGATTGCGATTTTGCCTCGAGCGTGTCCTTCTTCGAAATACCGCATCGCCTCCGCGGTCTCGCTCAACTTGTAAGTCCGGTCGATGACGGGTGTCACCTTCCCCGTTTGCATGAAATCGCTCAACAACCTCAGATCCTCTTTGTCCAGTTTCGTAACGTACGTGACGAACTTCTGACGGACGAACCGCGACAAAAGATTCGCTTTGAAATTCCCAACTATGCGCCCCCACGTTTCCGGGTGCAGCCCTGCTCCTCCGATTCCGGCAAGGACGCAGACGCCATTCGGAGTTAACACACGCCGGCGATCGGAGAAGGAGTGGTTGCTAACGTTATCAAAAATCACGTCGTAGCGCTGGTCACCTTTGGTGAAATCCTCTTTGGTGTAGTCAATGACGTGATCTGCGCCGATTGATCGGACAAGATCCACTTTTCCCGTACTGCATACGCCCGTTACCTCTGCGCCGAATGACTTCGCTATCTGGACAGCGAAAGTGCCCACGCCTCCCGTTGCGCCGTTGATCAGGACCTTTTGCCCCGGCTGAATGTTAGCTTGGCGAAGACCCTGCAAGGCGGTGAATCCCGCCCAAGCTACAGAGCCCGCTTGTTCAAACGTCACATTAGCTGGCTTAACAACCAATGCTCGCTCGCGAGCACACGCATACTCCGCAATAGAGGGACGAGCCACGCCAAAGACTTCGTCGCCCGCTTTGAACAGCGTCACGTTTTTGCCAATCGCTTCAACCTGGCCGGCCACATCGGTCCCTAGCCGTGTCTTCTCTGGTTTGCGCAGCCCGGACATCAGGCGAAGCGGCCACGGCCCTCGCATCACGCCCGGATCAATAAAATTGAGGGAAGCCGCGCGAACTTTGATCAAGACTTGATTATCGTTCGGAACAGGCTTTTCAACGTCTACCAGCGTAAGAACCTCGGGGCCCCCATACTCGCAGTATACAATCGCTTTCATGGGATGAGTCGGAGTAGTCCTGTGATCGCAATCGTTAGTCGATCTCCAATAGGCGAAGAACCCCAACAGGAACGCCAGGATCAACCCGACCAAAATCGCGCGCGTGATCCACTTTAGAATAAGCTTTATTTTCATCGGCCTAACGAAAGATCAGGCTGCGGCCGGCTGAAGCGCGCTTGAAGGAGCTGTTGGCACCTTGGCGCCCTTGATCAGAAGCCAGAGCATGATCGCGAGTTCTCCAAACAGAACTGGCTGCGCCCATTTGAACGCGGCTTCGTAGTAATCTGGAAAGAATAACGCCGTCACGCTCAGAGCCACGTAGCCGACACAGTTGATCATGAGCCAGACACCGATGAACCGCGGCAGAAAACCGGAGCGAAAGACGAGAAGCCCAAAGGGAAACAGCCACAACCCCCAAAATATCTCGTTGATCAAGATCCCTCGACTGTGCAGACGAACAAACAACATCCCGAGTGCGTCGCGCTGTGGTTTGTCGAAGACCGTAAGGAAATCCGCGCCGCGGAAGAGAGTCAGCGCGGCAATGTTGTTAAGTGTGTTGAGAAATCCTACCGCGGCCGAAACCAAAACGAACGCAACCATTAAACCAGCCCAAGTCTTACTGACACCGCTGAGCAACTTATAGAGAGCGATTCCGAGGCAGATGAAAATCACCGCCCCAATGAGATCGGCCAGAATCGCGAGACGAAACATGGTCTCGTGCGCAAGGATATTATCGGCAGTGGCGGCTGCGTTGCCGCGCATGATCAGTTTATTCGGAACATAAATCAGGGCGAAAGGGCCAGTGATTACCATCGACAGATAGATGGCGCCGGCGATCCGCGCGGATTTCTTGAGTGGATGCATGGGTTTTTCTCCTTTGTGGGTTGTTAGACGTCAGATTGATCAAAGTGGTCCGCGATAACGGCGCAGCCGGACCGCCGCGATGATGAATGCCGCGGCGAATACCAATCCGAGCCAGAGACCCGGACTGCTCAAGTATCGCCCTGGAGTGAGTCGTGGAATTGTGTGGGCGCTGAATTCAAACGCTTCCGGCGCGAATCCCAGTAAACGATCTTTCAACATCGACGCGAAGTGCGACGTATTGAAGGTGATCTTCTCGAAGAAGGCGATTCCAAGCAACGGCAAGACCGCCCAAAGAAATGTCGCCCGTCGCACCCAGCCTGAAACCAGTAACGCCCAGCCGTAAATCGGCGCGTGCCAGAGCGCGATCGCGATTAGGCCGTAAAGCAGGACGAGCGACTGTTGAAGCAAGTTAAAATTTGCCCAGGTCGTTGCGGCAAGGCCGCTCGGCAGCAATGCCGCAGTGCTGATCAGCAGCATCATGAATTGCGTAGCGACAATGACCGCAAAACTGACCAGCGGCAGAACGACCAGCGAGACGCTCACTTTGGAAAGCACAGTCGTGAGATCGGAAACCGGCAGCGATTTCCAAAAGAGGATGCTTCGCTCGCGCCGTTCGCCGTGCAACGCGTCCAGACAGTAAAACACTCCGATGATAAACGCGGTGAAGATCAACATCACCGCCACGATGTCGTACGGCAGCTCGATCGCAGCTCGCCGACGAGCTGGATCCAGCAACAACGCATTTTGCCTCCGACCCGGCAGATGAAAGGAACCGACGAAGGAGCCAAACAAAATGATGGCGGAGACGATCGACGGCGCGATGTAGATCGAATGGTTTTCCCACAATTCACGCCATACCGACCAGTAGAATGGCCTGGTCGGCGGCATAGCGGCGGTTCCCTGCGACTGGTTAGGCGATTCGGGCGCGGTGTTTGATGGAGTATTCACCTAGCTGCTCCTTCTTGAGTTGCGCTGGCCTTGGGCAAAGGCGGCTGAGTTTCACCGGCCTTATTACTCATGACCGCGACGAACAAATCGGCGATGCTCGGCGTCCGGACGTCGCCCAGCGCGGCAAGTTGGCCACGATCGGCATTCTCAAATAGCATGACGCTGCGACTGAAAACTTGCCGCTCGTGCAGAGGCTTGAGCGATCGAGCTCCGGCGACATGGTCCGGGTGCACCATCACTTCCACATAGCGCGACTCAAATTCTTCCATGCTGCATTCGAGCACGATGCGACCACGGTTGATGAACATGAGGTCGGTCAGGACATCCTGGATCTCTTCCACCTGATGCGTCGTCACGACGATGGTGCGATTGCGATCGAAGTAATCGTTTAGCAGTGAATCGTAGAATTGTTTGCGATAGAGGATGTCGAGCCCAAGCGTCGGCTCGTCCAGCACCAGCAATTTTGCATCAATCGCCATGACAACAGCGAGGTGCAACTGGGCCACCATGCCTTTCGACAATTGCCGAACCTTGCTCGTGTGCTTGATCGTCGTCTTTGCCAGAAAACCTTCCGCCTTCGCGCGATCGAATTTCGGATGAACACCGGCAACGTAATCGAGCAATTGCGTAACCCGAATCCAGCGCGGCAGCACCGCGACATCGGCAATGAATGAGACGTCGCGCATGAGCTCTTCGCGCGCATTCCAAGGATCGCGACCGAGCACCGTCAAATTTCCTTCGTATGAAGTAAGTCCAAGGATCGCGTTGAGCGCGGTGGTCTTGCCGGCTCCGTTCGGACCGATGAGGCCGAGGATCCGGCCTTCTTTGACGCGAAGATCGACATTATCCAGCGCGACGGTTGTGCCGAAAACTTTACGGAGCCCGTGTGCTTCTATTGTTGCCATCCGGTTAGCGCTCCTTCCCCTTTCCCGCCTTGGAACTCCGCTTCGCCGCGGCGGCATCGAGCTCCTTTTGGGTCAGACCAAGCCGCTGAATCTTTTCCGCAACTCTCGGCCATTCGTCGGTGAGGAATTTTTGGCGTTCGCCTTTGAGCAACAGATCACGCGCACCGGTTTTAACGAACATGCCCAGACCTCGCTTCATCTCGACCAGCTCCTCATCGACCAATTGTTGGTAAGCCTTCAGAACCGTGAGCGGATTGACTCGAAATTCGGATGCGACATTGCGCACCGATGGCAGCGGATCGCCTTCTTTAAGCACGCCGTCGAGAATCATATGGACGCCACGATCGCGAAGCTGCCGATAAATCGGCTGACTATCGTTCCATTCACGACTCATCCCTGTGTTCCCAATGGCCACTGCGTTTCATGTACGGTGTTATAGTGAACTATAACACTACCTCACGCGCAAGCCTTTTTTGGAAATTTTTCCCAGAGTGCGCGCGTTATCCCAAAATCAGCGCGTCGACGACGCGATCTCGTCCAGATCATAGGTCGTGATCTCGAGTTTGTGGCCATCGGGATCGGAGAAGTAGATGGAGTTCGAGATTTCGTGGTCCTGAAATTCGAAATGAATCCCCCGCTGTTTCAACTCCTCTTGAGCGGCTAGAAAACTCTTTCGAGTCGCGCGAAAAGCTAAATGAAGTATTTGAACGCCGCTGTGCGCGGACGTTGCCGTTTCTTCTTTTGATCGAACCGGAAATAACGCGATCGAAGTGGTACCTTTCCCGATAAAAACGGGAATGCCGTCCCACATTCCTTCGTAGCGCCGCTTGAACCCAAGAACGTCGATGTACCAATTGGCCGCGGCCTCCACATCGCGAACCGACATGGCGACGTGATCGATTCCCTCCAGTTCCATGAAGACAGAATGCACAAAATTTACAGAATTAAAACCGGTTAAAGAACGACAAACAGGCCGAACGATTAACCATTTTGTGAATCCTGTTGATTCTGTCTTTTCTTGTTCCGATTCAGTGGAAAATGAAATTGTTTCTCGACGCAGATGTTGATATGTCGATGTAAGTGAGTTCCCCCACTCGCCGCGCCTTTCTTAAAACGATCGGGCAAGCCGGTTTGTTTTGCGCGACGCCGGGAATTGCGCGCGCGGCGGCTGCCCTGAATGAAGACATCGTCCAAATCTCAATCCTTCACACGACCGACCTCCACGGACACATTTTGCCCACTACCGATTACCAGGGCAACGCCGATCTCGGCGGGTTTGCGCGCTGCGTTACTCAAATCCGGCGATGGCGACGCCAGAATCGAAATTCGATCTTGATCGACATCGGCGATGTCTACCAGGGCACCGATGTCAGCTTGCGAACGAACGGCGCGCTCATGATCGATCTCTTCAATTATTTGAAATACGACGCCTGGATCGTCGGCAATCACGAATTCGATTGGGGCGTGGAGCCGTTCATGAACGCGCTGACAAAATCCAAAATGCCGGTGGTGGCAGCGAACATGTCGAGGGAAGGAAAATCCAGCGGCGAAATTTTGGATTCGGGAAATCCATTCGCAAAAGTTCGGCCTTATATCTTGAAGGAAATCGATGGGATCAAAATCGCCATTATCGGGGTGACGACGCCGGGAATGCCGTTTTGGTTTCGCCCGGAATTTATCCGCGGCTTCGATTTTGAATACTCGGTGGAACCAGTCCGCCGCGCGATCACGAAGGCGAAGAGTGACGGGGCAGAGGCGATTGTGCTGGCAGGTCATATGGGCTTGAAACCGCGCAGCGGCGGGGATGATTTCGCCAATACCGTCGTCGCGTTAACCGCGGAGTTTCCTAAAGCCGCGGCATTTATTGCCGGCCACACGCACCAAACAATTCCGAGCCGTCTTACGAACGGCGTGCTTCTGACCCAGGCCGATCATTTCGGCATTCACGTCGGACGGCTCGATCTCACATTCGACCGCGCTTCAAAAAAATTATTGCGCCGCGAATCGAGATGCGAACGGATGAACAATCGCGTTGGTCTCGATCATGTCGTCCTTTCACGCGCCAAACCGCATCTCGATGAATCCGCTAGTGCCCTTGCCCAACCAATCGGTACTTTGGCGGAAACGCTTCACGTGCGCGGTCGTCCAGGTCAACCGAGCGATGTCGAAGCGCTGATCGGGGCAGCCATTTCGGAAGCGTTACGAGAACGCGGCACGGCTGTGGATGGCGCTATGCACGGCGTTTTCGATGAGAAGAACAACTTTGTAGCCGGTCCGAAAACCATCAATGACATTTGGGGCCTCATTCCTTTTGAAAATTATCTCGTCACGGCACAGCTCACACCCGAGGAGATCAAAACAGTCATGGAAGAAGTTTATGCGAGCAAAGAGCCACGAAACCTGCTCGGGTTTGAGATTGAAACCGAAGGAATTGGTTATGAACGGCGAATCACGGCCATGCGACTAGCCGATGGACGAACACTCGAGCGCGGCAAACGTTACTCGATCGCCTTCAACACCTTTGATTCACGCAGCGGCGGGCATCGCTTCATGAAGTTGCGCGCTTTGCTCGAAACGCCCGCAGCGAATTGCACATTTCATCCGGTCCAGACGCGGGACGCAATGATAGATTATTTCCGGCGTCACCAGGTCGTGCACAAGGTCGGCTCCCAAGACCAACGCGCTGCGGCTTAAATTTACTCGAGATTACGGTTGAAAATGGCCGCCGTTTCGGTTGCGTATCTGCCCATGCGCGTTTTCGGCATTTCCACCGTCATTCTATTGTCGATTGTCGATCTTGGCTGGTCGCAGGTTGATGTCCCGTCGACACAGACTGCGAATTTGCCGATGTTTCGGCCGATCCTGCTCGGCCCCGGACCTGATGCCTTGATTAATCGGATCGACTCCGCCGGCTTGATCAAACAAGGGCAAAAGGACGCGGCGATCATGTTCTCCTGCACGGTGAAAAAGACTGGTGAAGTCCTTTCCGTTTCGACCTATCGCGGCACGCCGGATTCGAAATTGCTGGAGCAAGAGCTACTGAAAAAGTTGTCGGCGGCCGCGAATCCGAAATTTATCCCCGCAATTTACAATCGCATGCCGGTGGACGCGATTTATTACGGAACCGTGACGTTCGCGATTGTGAACGACAAACCACGGCTGCGCATTTTCTCGAACCAGGAACGCGCCGAGCTGGTAAAAGAAAGCGATTTTATCGGACCACAGCCCTTTTACGGAGCGGACTCAAAGTTCAACGGCTTTCATTATCCGAGCAATGAAAGCGCGCCGGTGCCGGTAGATGGGTCCGCCGAGCTGGAACTTAAAGTCGACGCGTCTGGCAATTTGCAGGATCTGAAATTGCTGAGCGAGCAACCACCGTTTCTTGGCTTCGGCGACACCGCGTTCGAGGATCTCAGCAGGGCCAAGTTTATCCCTGCGTTCCGCAACGGAAAACCGGTGGCTTGCGACGTGAAGCTCCCGGTTTATTTCAACGTAAAGAATTTCTAGCCCTTTTGCTTTTCCATCGCCGTTCGAGCGCGTCACCAGCCGTGAGAAGCCGAATCATTCGGACAACCTTTTTCCGGCGTGACCCGGTCGCATGCGCCCGTGAGCTGGTCGGAACTGAGCTAATCTGGGGGACATGCGCCGGCAAGATTGTCGAAACCGAAGCGTATCTGGCTGAGAACGATGAAGCCTGCCACACTTTCTCACGTCCGACAGCCCGCGCATTCGTCGGGCGAAACAAGGCCGGCGCTGCCTATATTTATTTCAGCTACGGAGCGCACTGGATGTTGAACGTGCTGGTGAAGGGTGCGAGCAACGGCTTCGTCTTAATTCGCGCGCTCCAGCCGCTTCGTGGAATCGAGCTAATGAAAAAACGGCGCGGCGTTAATGACGACAAGCGTCTCTGCTCCGGCCCGGGGAAACTGACCGAGGCGTTTGAAATCACCAATCGACATCATGAAATGAATCTCTGCGTCGATCCGCGCCACTGCTTTGCCCACTCCGGCGAAGATGTCGATGTTGTCGCCGACGAACGAATCGGCATTACGCGATCAGCCCATCATCGTTGGCGATTTACCGTTCGGGGCAGCAAATACGTCAGCGTTCCGGTTCGCTCGTTGACTCGGTCGTCGATTGATCGAAGTTCTTCGCTTTGATGAATCGGAACAGGAAGCGTGTTTTACTTGGAATGAGCGGCGGAGTCGACTCGAGTGTCGCCGGCTATTTACTGCGCGAGCAAGGCTACGACGTCATTGGGGTGACGATGAAAGTCTGGCCGCAGGACTGCATCTCGCGCGCGGAGGACAAATGCTGCGGGCCGCAAGCGGTCGCCGACGCACGCGCGGTCGCCCATTCATTAGGCATTCCCCATTACGTGGTCGACGAAGCCGACCAGTTTGAGCGCACGGTGATCGATTATTTCACGAGTGAATATCAAGCGGGTCGGACGCCGAATCCCTGCGTCATGTGCAACGAGAAACTCAAGTTCGGCAATCTCTGGGGCAAAGCTGAAGCGCTTGGCTGCGATTACATTGCGACCGGCCATTACGCCATCATCGAGCATCACCGCGACCGCGTCCTCTTGCGCAAAGGCGTCGATCCGCGCAAAGACCAATCCTATTTTCTCTTCAGCCTGCGCCAGCCGCAGCTCCGCCACGCGCTGACGCCGCTTGGAACCATGCGTAAACCCGAGATCAGGAAAATCGCGCGTTCGTTAGGCCTGAAAGTCGCCGATAAGATCGACAGTCAGGAAATCTGTTTCGTGCCTGGAAATGATTACAAAGCGTTTCTTCGATCGCATCTCGGCGAAAACGAATTTCATCGCGGCGAAATTTACGATGTGGAGGGAAACTTTGTTGGCGAACATGACGGGATCGAGCTGTTCACGATTGGGCAGCGCAAAGGACTTCCCGGCGGGTCAGCCGGGCCTCGTTACGTGGTAGATCTCGATGCGCAGACAAACCGCGTAATTGTGGGCGATGTTGAGGATTTGGTTTGCGACGAATTCGAAATCGACCGGACGAATTGGATTGCGCGTGAGCTTCCCGATGAAGATGTCGATGCGACAGTGAAGATTCGTTATAGCCATCCCGGCACACCGGCAACCGTTACCTCGCTTGAGAATCATCGCGCTCGGATTCGTCTGCATGAACCACAACGCGCGATCACGCCCGGACAGGCCGCGGTAATTTATGATGGTGACGTCGTCATCGGTGGTGGCTGGATCTGCCGGGGCGAGCCGCCCGGGCATTTCGAGCCGGCGAGGCGGACCGAATCGCTTGTCTCTGCCTAACAAATGGCGGAAAGAGTTCTTCTCGCGCTAAGCACGTTCCCGGATCGCGAGACCGCGCAACGCGTTTCAAATCAGGTCGTCACTGAGAAATTAGCGGCCTGCGCAAACATTTTGCCCGCAGTCGAATCGATTTATCGGTGGAAAGACAAAGTCGAGACCGGAAACGAAACGCTCGTCATTTTTAAGTTGGGCGAAGATCGGCAGTCAGCTTTTCAGGAAAAAGTGCGCTCGCTTCATCCCTACGAAGTTCCCGAGATCATCTTCTTTCCAGTATCCAATGGCTTACCCGAATATTTGCACTGGGTGGCCGACAGTTGCCGCTGAACATGACTGCTTTAAGCAGTCATCCTTGCGAATGGTGGCGGCGTTTGCGTTTGCCGATCAGGTAAATACCGACGCCGATCGCATTCGCGATTGCGGTTACGGCAATAATCTTCACGGCGAAACTCAGCGGGCTCGGAACGTCAATGATCGGATACACTGTAAAAAAAATCGCGAGCAACGAGACACCGGCGCCACAAATCGCGGCGACTCGCAGCCAGATCGGCGCACTGGCACGAATCGCGCCGGCGCCAAAGATCGGAATCGCGAACATCATGAAGTAAACGATCCCGTAAAAAACATTGGCGGCGTTGTCCACCAATTGAAACGCTTCCTGAATACCGGCGCCGATTTGACTCGTGACCGCAATCATGAGCGTGGTCGCGCCGACGAAAATGATCGAATTCATCGGCGTTTTGTATCGCGGATGTAGGCGCGAGAACCAGGCCGGCAGTAAGCGGTCCCACCCCGCAACCATCGGCAGTCGCGAGCTTCCAGTTACGTGAACGCTGGTCGACGATATCGATCGCGCGGTCATCAATAAAATTCCAACCGAAGCGATTGCGCCGGCGATGGGAAACGAACGGAGGCCCAATCGCAATGTTTGCGGCACTGGACCGATGAGATCGATCGGATTGTTCCCGATGAAAGCCAGGACCGAGCTTGTGCCGAGGATAAACATTAATGCGATGACCGGCGAAGCGATGATGACCGAGCGACCGATGTCTCGCGCCGGAGCGCGCGTTTCCCCGGCGAGAATGGCGACGTATTCAAATCCGCTCAATGCGCCGACAGACAGTTTGCTGAAAATATTAAAGCAATAGAAGATCGACATCGTGGGCAGGGCGAGCTGGAGCGGTTGATAGCTTTTCAATTCGCCGCGAACGAGACCGAGCAACGGCAGGCAAATCAGCGCGCCGTAAACCAGAAGCATGGCGAACGCGCCGACGTTGTGCAGCCATTTGCCTAAGGCCAAGCCACGAATACAGGTCCAGCCGAGGCCGGCGACCAGCGCGGAGCTAATTAGCGACACGCACAATTTGCTGTTCGGCATCCAGGCAGCACTTGGACCGATGGCGTAGGAGATGTTCGTAGTCGTAAACATTCCGCCCAAAGCGATGACGGTGATGGAGAGCAGCCAGAGGTTCCACGCCACGATAAAACCGGCGAACTCGTTAAAACCAAGTTTCGCCCACTGATAAATACCACCCTCGAGCGGCATCCGGCGATTCAAGTAAATCACCACCGCGGCCTGCGGAATGTAGAAGAGCAAAATGGCGAGCAACCAGAAGAAGAGATGTGCTCGTCCAAGTTTCGCGGCGGCGCCGACCCAGGTTGAGCCGACTACGAACAGAATTTGGGTGAGAACGAGGTCGAATAGCCCGAGCGGTTTCTTGAGCGATTCGCTACGGGTTTCGACATTCTGCTCGGCGCGCTCAAGATCCGTGCTCACAACGATCGCTTAAATCGAGATATCGATCTTAGTGTTCGTGATCCGGCTTTTTCGCCGGCGGCGGGACGTTGCGAAATTCGCGATGACGAATCTTGCCGCCGGCGTAAGCGATGTAACCGCCGAATCCCAGAGTCACCGCGCTCAACAAGATCACTGATGCAACCAGTGGCATAGCCGAGCGCGGCCATTTCCGCGGCGCAACCAAAGCGACTGCACTCAACGCCGCCAATCCATAAAAGAACCAAATGCAATCTTCGCCCCGGTCACGATGCTCATCGAGCCATGCTTGTCCCGGCTCATCGGCCATCGACAAAACACGATCGTAAGCCTGTTCTCCGAATTCATAGACGGGCCAGGCCGAGGCGGCGCTGACCATTACAATGATGAGCGTGACGATCTGTGCGCGCAGGCTTCGCAAAAAAAACGCAACGATTAACCCGAGCAATCCCATCGCCAAGCCATAGATTGGCAACGGATTGATCAGGACGTGAATATATTCCGGCTGACGTAGGTCTCGCAGAATGGAGTCGATCATGAATTCAGGAATTCCCAGGCCCGGAATCCGGTTTCAACTTTTCGGCGATGGACTCTCGCCCGTTTGCGACATTTGTTTGTCTTCCCAATACGGGACATATTTTTTCCAATCCGCGGTGGTGAAATGCCACCACTCGACGCGCAAGCCATAGAAATTGTTGCGCGACATCGCCACCTGCAAAAGCGTTAAGTGCTGTTTCACGAGCGGATCACGACCGGCATAACGCAGCATCGCCTGGGGTGTGAATTCGTCGAACTTGGTCGGCATACTCGCGTCCTGACTCCAATCGTCCACCAATGTTGCGTCTACCGAAACGCCGTAGGAATGCATCGAGCCAAAACCTTTTTCCGGATTTGCGACGTATTGGTCCTTCGGCGCGTATTTCCAGAGCGACTCCTGCGCTTCCTTCGGCCGATACGCGTCCCAAATTTTCAGTCGATAACGAAATTGCTTAAGATAATTCTGCGCGCCGGCCAGCTGTTGCGCGACAGTTGGCAAAACGAGAGCCCGCATTCCGGGCGGATACAACGCATGTCCGGTCACGTTGTGCTCAGTCGCGTAGCGCAGATCGATCACGATGGTCGGATCGACCGTGGCAATGTCGACCAGTTGCGGATTGGCTGCTTGAGCTGTTTCCAAGGTCCACATCGCGGCAGTGAAGATGATTGTGAGGCTCAGATGGCGAGACATTGAGCCGGCATTATAAGCGCAAATCGCCCCGGGCAATCAACCCCGAAAGCCTTCGGGGTCAATCGCCAGCAACGGAGCTGGCGATGTCGGTTTTTGCGATGCGCTGCAAAAGAAGGCGTGCCGTTTCCTCCGGTACATTGAAATGGAGCTCGAGGTTGGCCGACTGCCGGGTAATTTCCGGCGGCTGCACGTAGAGCAGGAGATTGGAATCCTGCAAACGCAGCCAGCGTTGCGGCTCGCTATGTAGAGTGCGCGCGAACTCCGACGCCGATTCCGGAGATTTAAGTTTCAAAAACAAACGCGCTTTAACCGGATTCTGCAGGGTCAGGGCGAGGCCGAGCAACTGCGAATTTTCCAGCAACTCGGGCGTAAAAATCGGATGAAACATGCGTGGCAAGTCAGGCGGACTCCGCGAGATCAAGCGCAGCGCGCTCTCGCGATCCAACGCTTCAAACCGGTCGAACAATTGCCCGGTAATTTTCAGGTCGAGATCGATTCCGAGCCGGACCCTGACCAGTTCATCGACTTCAGGCGAGCTCCCTACGGCAAGGGTACTTGGACCGACGCGCGCCAGCGCAAGATCAGGTTTTTCCCAGACGGGCAATCCGCTAACCGTGCGTTTGTGAAATTCTTTGTCACTTTGGACTGAGCGGATGATTTGCGAAACATCGCTCTGGTTCTCAATCAGGATAAATTCGCGAACAGTCCCAATGTCGGAAGTGGTCGCCGCGCGGGTAATTCGCAACGTGTCCCGGGACAGATTGAGAGTTGGCACGTGCGCCGCCGGCCCGATCAATCCGTTCCACACGTTCTGCCAGAGGTCGGGCTGGTCTTTATGCCAGCGTTTTGGCAAATCGTTGCGCTCAAATTGTTCGGTATTGATCGATAAAATCGCTTCGGTTTGCTGCGGGAGCCACTCGCGCTTGCGCGGCGATTTCGCGATTAGTGGTAAAATAATCGCCAGTAACGCGATTACCGAGACGACACTGAAATAAAACTGGCGCAGCTCCTGTTTGTCGATGCCCCGGGAGAGTAACGCGAGCTCGTCGTTGTGTTGCTGATGTCGATTCACCGCGACGCGACGTTTGCGCACGACGCCGAGCAGATGCGGCGCATTCGGTGGTGCGATCCCTTGGGACGCAAGATGGCGCCCGATATTGAGATAAGCCGGATTTTTTCGCTCCTCCACCACCTGATGATGTTGTTTGGCGCCGCGAACGGCGTCCTGCTGCGCCCGGATGTTGTCCCCGAAACCGCGATCGCGCATTTCATATTCAGCGCGAACTTTCGCGATATTTTTTTCAATCGCCGAAAGTTCTTCTTCGGCGGCGACGAGTTTCTCCTTGGCAATCCGTGCAGCGTCGCTACTGCCAAGCCGCGCCCGAACAAGCTCGGCCCGTTCTTCTGGTAGACGTGCGCGCCGTGCGCTGATGCTGGCAGTTTGCGCTTCCAGATCCGCCGGCGGCGGCGTGAGCGCTTGAAGCTCGGACAATTTTCTGAGCAATTCCTGGTCGGCCTCATCATTGTCGCGAATCCGCCGCTCAATCGCGTTCACCTCGCGCTCGCACAACTCAGCGGCGCTCTTGGCATCGTTGCGACGTTGCTGGATCGGCTTCTTCTCGGCTTCCAATTTCGCCATCGCTTCGCTTTGTTCTTTGGCGTTTGCTTCCCGCTGCGCCTCGACCTTTTTGATTCCCTCTTCGATTTGCGCGATGCGAAGGGCGACTTCTTTTTGTTCCTGCTCGAGCTTTTTTAGAGCCACAATCTCGTTCCGCAGCTCGGGAAAATTCGCCGCCTGCGACGTTCCTTCGCGCCCGAGAATGATTTCGCTTTTCTGGAGCAAACGTTTCTCGTGTCGCAGGACCATGCGCGTCCGTTGCCGCCGGATTTTCAATCCGATCTCGCGCAAGCCTGTGCGAATAAAACTCATCGTTTCCTACTCGTCCGATTCGGACAGTTTTGCCAGCACGCTGAAATCTTCCAAGGTGGTTGTGTCGCCCGTGACTTTCGCGCCACTCGCGATTTCTTTGAGCAGCCGACGCATGATTTTTCCACTACGCGTTTTTGGCAACGCTTCGGCAAAGCGCACTTCATCCGGTTTCGCAATCGCGCCGATGTGCGTGCCGACGTGCTCGCGCAATTCAGCCTTCAAATCGTTCGAAGCGTCGACTCCCGTTTTCACGGTCACGAAAGCAACCACGCCTTGTCCTTTCAATTCATCCGGCCTGCCAACGACCGCCGCTTCTGCGACTTTTGCGTGACTCACGAGCGCGCTCTCGATCTCCGATGTCCCGAGGCGATGTCCGGCGACATTGAGCACGTCATCGATGCGGCCGACGATCCAAAAATAGCCATCCTGGTCGCGCCGCGCGCCGTCGCCGGTGAGATAATTTCCTTTATATTCGCTCCAGTACTGTTTTTGGTATCGTTGCTTGTCGCCGTAAATCGTCCGCAACATCGACGGCCACGGACGTCGGATAATCAGTTTGCCGCCGACATTCGCGCCAACTTCCTTTCCATTTGGATCGACAACCGCCGGATCGACTCCGAAGAATGGAAGCGTGGCGCTTCCCGGTTTGGTCGGAATTGCGCCTGGCAAAGGGGTGATCAGGATCGCGCCCGTTTCCGTTTGCCACCATGTGTCGACGACCGGACAACGTCCGCCGCCAATGTTCTTGTGATACCACATCCATGCCTCCGGATTAATCGGTTCGCCGACGGTGCCAAGCAGGCGCAGCGACGATAAGTCGTGTTTCTTCACCCACTGATCGCCCCAACGGATGAACGCGCGGATCGCGGTCGGCGCGGTGTAGAGAATGTTCACGCGGTTCTGCTCAATGATTCGCCAGAAGCGGTCCGGTTCCGGCCAATTCGGCGCGCCTTCATACATGAAGGTAGTCGCGCCATTCGCGAGCGGACCATAAACGACGTAGCTGTGCCCGGTTACCCATCCGATGTCCGCCGTGCACCAAAAAATATCTTCGTCGCGAATATCGAACACGTATTTTGTGGTCGAATAGATTCCGACCAGATAACCGCCGGTGGTGTGGAGGATTCCTTTCGGCTTCCCGGTCGAACCGCTGGTGTAAAGGATGTAAAGCGGATGTTCGCTATCGAGAGCTGTCGGTGGACAATCGTCATCGACGTATTCGAGCTCGCGATGCCACCAGACGTCGCGGCCCTCTTCCATGTGGATTTGATTGTGCGCGCGCTGGAAAACAATCACGCGTTTCACCGAGGTCCCGACGCGGAGCGCGTCATCCACATTTTTCTTGAGCGGCACAATTCCGCCCCGGCGATAACTCCCATCTGCAGTGATCAGTGCGATCGCGCCGCTGTCATGGATCCGGTCGCGAATTGAATCCGCGCTGAATCCGCCGAAAACAACCGAGTGGACCGCGCCGATGCGCGCACAAGCCAGCATCGCGATCGCAGCTTCGGGAATGGTCGGCAGATAAATAATGACGCGATCGCCCTTGCCGATTTTGTTTCGCTTCAAAACGTTTGCGAACCGGCATACTTCTCGGTGCAATTGCTGGTAAGTGAGCGTTCGCTTTTCGCCCGGCTCGCCTTCCCACAAAATTGCGGCCTTGTTGCGGCGGTGGGTGGTGAGATGTCGATCCAGGCAGTTCTCGGAAAGATTGAGTTTTCCGCCGGCGAACCATTTCGCAAACGGCGCTTTCCATTCCAGGACTTTTCGCCACGGCTTTTGCCAGGAAAGCTCCTTCGCCTCGCGCGACCAGAATTTGTCCGGCCGCTTGATCGACTCGCGATACATTCGCTGGTATTGCGCGAGGTTCTTGATCCGCGCTTTCTGGGCGAAATTCTTGGCCGGCTTGAAGACGCGCTTCTCCTTTAAGTGCGACTCGATGTTGTCGTGCATGGGCAATTTTCTAATAGGCCGAAGCCAATTGTAGGGCAAGCCGCACCTAAACGTTGTTGTATTCCCTCTTCGGGAACGGAAGATTAAATCTATGAGCGATCATATTTACAAAAAGATTGAGTTGGTCGGTTCGTCGCCGAACGGAGTGGAAGACGCTGTTAAGAACGCGCTTGCCCGGGCAAAGAAAACCGTCCGCAACATGCGCTGGTTCGAGGTTGCCGAAACGCGCGGCTATCTCGAGGAGGGAAGCATCGCGCACTGGCAGGTGACCCTGAAGGTCGGCTTCACGTTGGATGGGTAGGGGCGGTTCACCGAACCGCCCGCGGGCGATTGAGTCAATCGCCCCTACCACCTATTCTTCTTCCTGCGCCGCTTCGTATAACTTCGTCGCGCCGTAAATCAGGATCGCCGGTTTGAGCGCAAACAGCGCCAGTCGTAGGACGCCTCTCAGAATTCGTCCGATACCCAGGCGATTTAAAACGAATCCCGCCAGCACTGCGTAAGCAAGCGATTGCGTTGGGTTCTGGCGCACGTACGTTTCCGTCTGGCTCAGAATTTCGTCGAAGTGCTCCCGCGTATAGCGTAGGCCGCGCTCGGCCAAATCATCATGTTCTCTTTTTTCCATTTTGCTTAACGATTGTCCGCGAGATCGACTTGGTCAACGCAAAGTCAGCCAAATCGTTCTTGCCGCGGATCCCGACGGAAAATCCAGCGGTGTTGGCTGTCGATGGAACACGCCAGTCCGGCGCGACAGCTTCAGGGAATAGCGCGCCATTCGTTCGAGCGCCTGCTCGTTTAGAGTTTCGCAATTGGTCGAAACCAAAATGCGGCCATTGCCGTCGATTAGTTCCAACGCTGCAACAATGAGATCCTCCAAATCGCTTTCCACATGAAATGCTTCGCCGCCCTTCGTCCGCGAAAACGTCGGCGGGTCGAGAATGATCACGTCGAACTTTTCTCCGCGGCGCGCCAGGCGACGCAACACCGGACGGACATCGTCGGCAATAAACTTGTGTCCTTCAGTCGACAACGAATTGAGGACAAAATTTTGTCGGCCGCGTTCCAACGATTTCTTGGAAAGATCGACATTCACTGTCTGCGCACCGGCTGACGCTGCCGCCACCGAAAACGAGCAGGTGTAGGCAAAGCAGTTCAAGAGCCGTTCGGGCTTGGCTTGCCTGACGAGCCCACGATTCTCTCGTTGATCGACAAACAGCCCGACTGAATACCCGGCGCCAAAATCGATCCCGAATTTGAGATGATGTTCGGTCGCGATCGTCTGCAGATTTTCGCCTTCATGGCCAAAAAGAAGCTTCGGCGTCTCACGCTCTTCATTTTTCTTCGGCAAGAACCGCGCGAACACGCGCCTAATCGGAAAATCCACCGATTTGGCCCATTCTTTTAGTCCTACAATCAAACGATCGCGCGCGGCCGTTGTTCTGAATGAAATCAAAATGTCATGGCCGAACCGTTCCGCCCAGCCATTATCGATCGTGCAGAGCCGATGAGCATCGGTGCCTTCGGCGTCGAATGCGTCCAACAACCCGCGATCGATCCATTGATTCTTGTTCATTCCTTTGTTATGCCGAGCAGGTAGGGGCGATTGACTCAATCGCCCGCGGGCGGTTCAGTGAACCGCCCCTACCTACACATGGCAAGCGTTCACAGCGTCACGATCCGCATTCCCGCGAGCACTTCCAATCTTGGACCTGGTTTCGATTGCCTCGGCGTCGCGCTTCGCATTTACAATCTTGTGGCCGTGTCCCGCACGACCAAACGTGAACTGCTCGCGCCGATCGTGGCCAGAGCCGCGGACCTTTTCTTTAAGCGAACGAACTGCCGGCGCTTTGCATTTTCTTGTTCAGCTACAGAAAAAATTCCGCGCTCGCGCGGTTTGGGCAGCAGCGCCACTATTCGCCTCGGCGTTTTGCACGGTTTGAACGAGCTCGCGCGGCGGCCGCTCGATCGATTGTCGATCTTTCGATTGTGCGCTGAATTGGAGGGACATCCGGACAATGCCGCGCCGTCGTCATTTGGCGGATTCACTGTCGCCCGCGGTGAAAATGTTCAGCGCTTTGCCGTATCACCGCGATTAAAGTTCGTTCTCTTGATCCCTGATTTCGAAATTCGAACAGCGGCGGCCAGAAGAATTCTGCCGGCTAAAATTCCGCGCATGGATGCGGTCGCGACCGTCGGCAATGCCAGCGCGATCACTGCTGCATTCGCTTCCCGGGATTACGGAAATCTTCGCGGCGCGTTTGGTGATCAACTTCACCAACCTTTTCGCGCAAGACTAATCCCATTTCTGCCGCGCGTCATCGCCGCTGCCGAAAAAGCCGGAGCCCTCGGAGCTTTCTTAAGCGGCAGCGGATCGACAATCTGTGCTGTCACATTGTGCAACTCACATAAAGTCGCCTCTGCCATGCTGCGGGCCGCAACAACATCTTCTCGCGCGCTGACCAAGACTGCCGACAATCGCGGAGTTCAAATCTGCACTCAGAAATCACACATCAGCAATTGAGATGGGACGCACGCTTGAAAATCTAGAGCAGTTCGGAATCGACGTGGTGCTTGAGCGGCGCCGCGGATTTCGCGCCGCGATTTTGCGCGGAATTCTTTACGCGCTCTCGTTTATTTACGAACGAATCGTCCAGCTCCGGCTTTATTTGTATCGGAAAAGAATTTTCCGCGAGCGCACGCTTGGCTGCCTTGTCATTAGCATCGGGAATCTCACGGTCGGCGGAACGGGTAAGACACCGGTGGTGGAAAAATTCGCGCGGGCGTTGCAAACCGGCGGCCGACGCGTCGCCATCCTGAGCCGCGGTTACAAAAGCGTGCCAAAGCCGACCAAACGAAATTGGCTCGACCGGCTGCTGACCCAAGATGTCCATCCTCCGCGCGTTGTCTCCGACGGGAAACTTCTATTTCTCGATTCGATCACCGCCGGCGACGAGCCCTACATGCTCGCGCACAATTTGAAAGACGTGATTGTTCTGGTCGACAAAGACCGGGTGAAAAGCGGGAAATTCGCCATCGACAAATGGAAAGTAGACACGCTCCTGCTCGATGACGGTCTGCAGTATCTCCATCTCAAACATCGGCTCGACATCGTGTTAGTGGACCGGCAAGCGCCGTTCGGTAACGAATTTTTGCTGCCGCGCGGCACATTGCGCGAACCGCCGTGGAATTTGCGACGCGCGAGCTACATTTTCATCACCAAAAACACCGGCCAACCGAATGACACGCTGATCGCGCGCATTCGTCGTTACAACCGCACTGCCGAAATCATCGAGTGCGCGCATCGGCCGCTATATCTCCAAAACATTTATACCGGCGAACGATTAATGCTCGACCGATTGCGAGGCGCGTTCATCGGCTCGATTTGCGGGATCGCCGCGCCCGAGAGTTTCGAAGGCGCGCTCAAAAACCTCGGCGCCAATGTCGATCTTGCCCTGCGCTACATCGATCACCACTACTACACCGAAGCCGAATTGCGCAGCTTCATCAATCGCTGCATCCGGCGCGATCTGGCCCTGATCATTACCACGGAAAAGGATGCCGTCCGCATGCCGCGATTGCCCGAAGCGGATGTGAAAGTGCCGATTTATTTCATGCGCGTCGAAATCGAGATCCTCAGCGGCCACGAGACCTGGGAGCATTGCGTCGCCCGCATCTGCAAACCGCAGCCCATGCTTTCGCCCGAACGCTTCTTTGCGTAAGAAAAAGTAATCAGGAAGCCAGGAGACCAGGAGAAGAATTTCTGGCAGATTTCATGGATTCATGGTTCCCAGATTTTCTTGTTTTAAATTCGGCATTGGACGTTGGACATTGAGCGTTCAACGTTTTCTTAATGCCCAACAAAGCCGAGCTCGTCGTCGAAGGGAAAAAGCTCTCCGTATCGAACCTGGACAAGGTGCTTTACCCGAAAGTCGGGTTCACCAAAGGTCAGGTGATCGATTATTACGTCCGGATCGCGCCGGTGCTCTTGCCGCACCTCGAAGATCGGCCGCTGACAATGAAACGTTATCCAAACGGCGTGGACGCAGAATTTTTTTACGAAAAGAATTGTCCGTCGCATCGCCCGAAGTGGGTCAAGACGGCGAAGGTCTGGAGTGAGGGCAACAATCGGATGATGAATTATTGCCTTGCCCAAGATTTGCCGACGCTGGTTTGGGCGGCCAACCTGGCGGATCTCGAGTTGCACACCTCGCTCGCGAAAAAGAAAGACGTCGCGCGCCCCACGATGATGGTGTTCGATCTCGATCCCGGCGCGCCCGCCGACATTGTTCAATGCTGTCAGGTCGGGCTTTGGCTGCGCGACTTGTTAGGCAAAACGAAATTGAAATCGTTCGCGAAGACGAGCGGCTCAAAAGGTTTACAGGTTTACGTGCCGCTCAACACGCCGGTCACGTTCGATCAAACCAAGGATTTATCCCGCGCGCTCGCGCAACTTTTGGAACGAGAACATGGAAACCTTGTGACCTCGAACATGTCGAAAGCGGTGCGGAAAGGGAAAGTATTCGTCGACTGGAGCCAGAACGACGAACACAAGACCACGATCTGCGTTTACTCTCTCCGCGCCAGGGAAGAGCCGACTGTTTCCACGCCGGTCACTTGGGACGAAGTCGCCAACTGTTTGAAAAAGAAAAAAGCCGATCTCCTCAAATTCCGCTCCGACAAAGTCCTCGGCCGCGTTGAAAAGCATGGCGATCTCTTCGAACCGGTTGAAAAATTGAAACAGAAACTGCCGAAGAAATGGAAACTGTGAGTCGCAACCGTTCGCGCTTCGCTGACGGATACGATAAAGCGGTTCTCGCGATCCTTATGCGTGAGATTTAAAGTCGCGATCAAATCGCCTCTAGGCATGAGTATTTTTCGTCGATTATTCGCACCGCCCGAGCGCAAGGTTCTTGCGATCATGGATCCGTTCACAAGGGCCGCGCTACTCCTCGTTCCACGAGATCGATATGAAAACGACGAGGTACATAAAAAGCGCGTGCTCGTCTTCTTATTCGGCGCACTCGACGCATTGATCCAAGCCGAGCGAATTACAGGCGATGCGATGTCCGAGACTTTGTCTCTTTATCTTATGTTGGCGTTCCCGACGATGAGCGAGAGCGAAGTTAAGAACACAGTCAACTTCCTCGCAGATGCATCAGCGGATCCGGCGTGGATCCCGATTATGCAGCGAGGCGGCCAAACGATGGTTGATTGGTCCCGCGGCGACAGTACGGCACCGGCGCGGCTAGTTAAGATTGTGCAACACGGGTTAGACGACTTTTAATTAGCTTATGTCAAACGACTGGATACGCGTTCACAGCGAAGTCGATCGAGCGTTCGAAAATGGAACCGTCTTTGATGCATCCCAGGAGCAACTTTCGAGGTGGCTTGAGAATCTCTGCACGGGCAGCGTTCCAAATCCCGATGTACAACACCGTGAGATTATTCGGGGGATCACCATTAACCATATTCAAATGACGCGGTTGATCGCTGACCTCAACCGCCGGAATACGTGGCTCGCTGTCGTTATTGGTCTAATTACGTTCTTTAGTCTCGCTGCATCTGTCATGCAGGCGGTTGCTGCTTGGCACATCTTGCACACGCCAATCACGCAGGAACCAAAATCAGTTTTGATACGTTTTGAGCAAAACTCTTATGCGCAAAGTGAATTTGAAAGATGTTGAAGAGCAGGTGCGACAGTCGCCGAAAGGAAAGTTTGGGCGGCGATCGAAGAATATTTCGGTCGCGCTTGGGCGCGATCCGGAGTCGCTCGATTTGATGAAGCGACATCCGTTCGATCTCGCGTTGGTCAGCATTCCGAAAGGAAAATCGCTTTGTCCGTATCATTCGCATTCAGCCGAGTCGGAGCTTTACCTGGTTGTGTCGGGACGCGGAAGCATTCGCGACAAAGATGGATCGACAATCGTCACCGCCGGCGACGCGTTCTGCTTTGGACCGGGCGAAGCGCACCAGCTTACCAATGCCGGCGATGAGGATTTTGTTTATTATGTGATCGCTGATAATCCGCGCGGCGATTCCTGCCATTATCCCGACAGCGGCAAGTTCGCGGTCTGGAAAGAAGGCATGGACGAAGTGATCGTGAAAGGAAAGGAGACCGATTACTTCGACGGCGAAGAGTAGGTAGGGGCGGTTCACCGAACCGCCCGCGGGCGATTGAGGTCAATCGCCCCTACCTGGCCGGTATGAAAAAAGTAAACGTTAACGAAATTAAGGAAGAGCCTTGGCAGTCGCCGGGCGGAAAGTATGCCGCGCATTTTAAGGGAATTTCCATTGCGCTTGGGCGCGATCCGGAGTCGCTCGATTTGGCGAAGCGGCATCCTTTCGATCTCGAATGGACGCGGGTCCCGCCGGGAAAACACAATTTCCCGTTTCACGCGCATTCAGCTGCGTTCGTAGTCAGCGGCAGAGGCAGTGTGCGTGCCAAAGACGGGACCACTGAAGTTGTCGCCGGCGATGCATTCATTTTCGGACCGGACGAACCACATCAAATCACCAACACTGGAACCGAAGATCTCATTTATTATGTGGTCGCCGATAATCCGATCGGCGAATCGGCTTACTACCCCGACAGCGGAAAGTGGAAGGTGAACAAAACGTCAGCGGCCGATCGCGTCGTGATCAAAAGCCACGAGATGAATTATTTCGACGGAGAAGAGTAACTAGACAGGATTTACAGGATTTTTCTGATTCCAATCCTCAGAATTGTGTTAATCCTGTCTAGTAGCCGTGAGCGCGAACAAACCCGAGGACTTTCCTTACAAGACTTATCTGAACGTTCTGCATGGGCCGCTCGAAGTAATCGATGTTCAGAAGCTGGCCGATGCGTGCACGGACAAATGGTACAACCAAACGCTGTGCCAGGTGAACGACTCGGTCGTGCGGCTAGGCGTATTGGAGGGTGAATACCACTGGCACGAGCATAACGACATCGACGAGTTCTTCTTTGTGCTCGACGGCAATTTTCTAATCGATCTGGAAGACAAGGTTGTTGATCTTCGACCGCGGCAAGGTTTCGTCGTGCCGAAAGGGGTCCGGCATCGGACGCGCGCGCCGAAAAGAACCGTCATTCTTATGGTGGAACGAGCCGATATCGTTCCTACAGGCGATTGAAGTCCGAGCCGGACTGGCAATATTCCGGCTGCGAGCCTCGAAAAAATGCAGGCGAGACGCCTGTCACCACAGTATAAGATCGACATCCTGAAGATTATTTCCGGCGGACAAACTGGAGTGGATCGCGCGGCACTCGACGTTGCGCTCAAACATCGAATCAAGTGTGGCGGTTGGTGTCCGGCCGGGCGTCTGGATGAATCGGGCAAAATTCCTGATCGTTATCCGTTGAAAGAATTGAAGCACGGCGGGAACGAGGAACGCACGTTGCGAAACGTGCACGACTCGGATGGAACGGTCGTAATTTACTTTCACGAGCTGGAGGGCGGGACCGGATACACTGTCGGGTGCTGCATTGAAGATCGACAGCCGTACCGATTAATCGACGCGGCGAGATATTCGCCGGAAGACGCTGCGACGCTGATGGTTTCATTCGTCTACGACCACGACGTCGAAACGCTCAATTTGGCCGGTCCGCGCGAGAGCGAGTGGGTCGGTGGCTACGCCTACGCCTTTCGGACGGTGGATGTTTTTGTGAGCAGACTAAGAGCGAGCGGGCGACGAAGAGTTTGAATTACTCGTAGCGAAGCGCCTTTACCGGATCGAGCCGGGCGGCGAAGTAGGCAGGAATAAGCGCGGCGAGCGAGCAAATCAAGAACGCGCTGATGCAGATAATTGTGACGTCCTGGGGGATGACTTGGGCGGGAATCTCAGAAAATTGGTAGACTTCGCGCGGAAAAATTTCGATGTGCAAGGTCGACGCAAGCCAGTGACTGAATTCGTTGCGATAGCGGATCAACGTCATACCGAGACCAAGGCCGGTCAGCGTTCCAAAAAGTCCGACCACGGTCCCCTGCCCCAGAAAAACCCAGATGATCTGGGAAATGTTTGCGCCGAGGGCTTTCACAATTCCGATTTCGCGGCGTTTCTGAACAGTGACCGTGATGAGCGTGCTCATAATTCCGAACGCGGCCACGACGACGATGAAGAAGAGGAGAAAGAACATCACGTTCCGTTCGAGTCGCACCGCTTCGAAGAATTGATGATTCATTTCGGTCCAGGTTTGGGCGAACACCGGCGGCTCGAGAAATTGCTCGAACGATTCTTTCACACGATCCGCGCCGTATGGGTCGTCAGTGCGAACGGTGATGCCGTGCAACGCATCGCCCAGATTATAAAGCTCCTGTCCAATGTAGATCGGCACGAGGATAAACTCGGAGTCATATTGATAGCGGCCGGTCTCGAAAATACCGGTGACGGTCAGGTCTTTTGGCAAAACGACCTCGCGCAGTTTATCGAGCGCTTTCTTTTCGTCCGCGCCCTTCGCATTCTCGAGGTTCTTAATCTCGTCGAGAATTTGGCCAAGATTTCCGGGGGAATAGATCGTCAGTTTGTCGCCAACATTGATGCGCAGGATGCGGGCGAGATCGCTCCCGAGGACGGCCGATTCGCCGTCGAGATCGAGCTCGCCTTCTTTTATGAACTTGCGAATCGGAATCACTTTTTCTTCCTGGGCCGGGTCTATTCCGCGAATGATCGGCGCCAAACGCTGGTTTTGGAATTCGACAATGACCGGACCTTGCACGAACGGCGCCGTCGCGACCACGTGCGGTGTGCTGTCGATCTTCTTCTGAAGCGTTCGCCAGTCGCGCATGACGTCCTCGCTTTTCACGAGAATGTGCGCGTCGAAATCAATTATCTTTTGCCGCAGCTCACGATCGAAACCGGTCATTACCGAAATCACGAGAATCAGCACAGTCACGCCGAGCGTGACGCCCATAATCGAGATCAAAGTGATGATGGAGAGAAATGTGCGTTTCGGTTTAAGATAACGCAGCGCCAGGAAAAAGCTGAACGGCAGTTTCAAGTTGCCGTTATGTTGGCTGCGAACGCGGCCGTTTACAACCCGACCGGGTGCCGCGCTTGAAAACCCCAGGCGTCGCGACCATCGACGTGCCAGCGCGGACCGACATCGCTGCCGTAGCGCAGATCGGTCGTGTCGAGACGCAGGCCGGCGATCATCGCGAACACGTGACCGTGGCGGGAGTAAATCGTGACCCAACGGCCGCGGCCGCGTTCGCCGTAACGAAGAAAATCGCTCGACGGCAACGGTTGCTCGAGCATGCCGGCATAGTGAAGGGCGAACGAAACTGTGCCGGAACAATCGTAACCGTAATCATGAAACGATCCGTGTCCCCCGCCCCAAACATAAGGTCGATTGCGAATCGAGTTCACCGCCCAGATTGCATGTTTGACGCCGTCGGGCGCGTTCGCCGGCGCGTAAGCAATTCCATTCCGCAACACTGCGCGATTTCCGGGGACTATGGGGTGCGAACCACCTACATCGAATCCAGGAGTAGTCGCTTCAGAATCGTATTCGTCACGTTGGATAGGCTCAACGCGACGAGTCGGTCGCGGCGCGTAATAGGCGACTTGGATCGCCTGCGCGCGCGCCGGCTGTCGATCGAACGAAAACGGTTGCAACGGCACCCCGTCGGCCGTTTGCGACGAATAAATTGCTTCGCGACCGCGCCAGGATTGGCCTTGGGACTCGGCGGCTAACAGGACGCTAAGAGCGCTCGCGACCAGAAAAAGGCGTAACACGCCTCGCCTCAAAAGCTGCTTTTAGGCCAACTATTTTGTTAGATAGCGATTCGCCGCATCGTCGCATCCAGTGTTACAGGGACGTGCGATCCTTTAACGAAAGGAAACACCTATATGAAAATTCTCCTCAGCGGGCTGGCAGCATTCGCGCTCTTTGCGTTGATCCTAATGCCGGCCACTCAAGCGGCCGAAAAATCCAGCGACAAAAAAACGCCCAAGGAAGGCCAATCCTATAACGGCAGCGGAACGGTGATAAAGAACAGCATCGACATCTGCATGGTGACGGGGCTGCGTTGGGCATTGCACCCCGAAAGCGGAGAAGACGTGAAAGTCTATCCCAAGACCAAGCACGCGACCGAAGTGCTGGACCAGGCTGCAAAAAATAATTCCACGGTCCGCGTAAGCGGCACATGGAAACAAGCAGTCGAGTGCCATTACGTAGAGACGTCGAAAGTCATGATCGCAAAGAAGTGACGCTGGCCGCCGGCGCTATTTCAGCGCATGGGCTTTTAGATCTTCGAGAGTGACGAATTCGAGGGCGGAGGCGTGGGTGGCCTCAAGGTCGACCGGAGCGGCGCGATTGCGTTCGAGCGCGGATTTCCATCTGGTGACACAAACGCACCATTTATCGCCAGGTTTGAGTCCCGGAAATCCCCATTCCGGAACCGGGGTGACGAGATCGTTACCGTCGAGCACGGAGAAATCTAAAAACTCGCGCGTGACCTTCACACAAACCGTGTGCAAGCCGATGTCCTCGGATCCGGTTCGGCAAAAACCGTCGCGAAAAAATCCGGTCATCGGATCGCGACAACAGCATTTCAATTCGGTCCCAAGAACATTGGTTGGCATAAATCAGGCAAATTCCGGTTCCTCAGTCGAAACGGTCGATTCGCCTTCGCTTTGCCTCAGCGCCTGCTCAACCGCGCGCCAGGGAAGCATCGCGCATTTCACCCGCTGCGGAAATTTTCGGACACCGCGCATTACGAGGAGATCGCCGAGCTTTTTCGGCGAATCGTTGTTCCCGGAGGTTACCAAATCGTGAAATGCGCGGAGCATTTCTTCGACTTCGTCTCGGCTTTTGCCTTTCAATTTCGTCGTCATCAATGACGCCGATGCCTGACTGATGGCGCAGCCGTGACCAGTGAACTTGATTTCCTGCAAGCCGCCGTCGCCGTTGAATTTCACCGCGAGATGGATTTCGTCGCCGCATGCGGGATTATCGCCATGCACGCGAACTGCAGCATCCGCGAGCTCTCCGAAATTTCGCGGACGCCGGGAATGATCGAGAATGACCTCCTGATAAAGTTCTTCCAGGTCGCCAAGTTCCGGGCTCATTTGAAAAAACCGACCGCTTTCTGAAGGATGTCGATCGTACGATCGATCTCCTCTCGAGTATTGTAGAAATAAAAGCTGGCGCGCGAGGTCCCGGTCACCCCGAACCGCCGCATCAGCGGTTGATTGCAATGATGGCCGCCGCGAAGCGCGAGCCCGTAGCGGTCGGCAAAGGTGGTCAGATCGTGCGGATGCGCCGCGTCCATCACAAAGCTAATGACTCCGCCACGTTCTTGGGCCGTTCCAAGCACGCGCAGTCCGGGCACTTCGGCCATTCGCTTCAAGGCGTAAGTCGCAAAATCGACATCGTGCTGAAAAATTTGGGCGCGTCCGATTCCTTCAATGTAATCGATTGCGGCGGCCAATCCGATCGCGCCTGCGATGTTCGGCGTGCCGGCTTCGAAGCGGTGCGGTGGTTGTTTAAACGAGCTTTTTTCCAAAGTCACGCTCGTGATCATTTCGCCGCCACCATGCCAAGGCGGAATTGATTTGAGAATTTCAGAGCGCGCGTAGAGAACGCCGATCCCGGTTGGGGCGCACATTTTGTGTCCGGAGAAGGCGAGAAAATCGCAACCGAGTTCCTGAACATTGAGCGGCATGTGCCCGATACTTTGCGCTGCATCAACAAGAGTGACTGCGCCGACCCCGCGCGCTTTTTGGCAGAGATCGACCACCGGATTGATTGTCCCGAGGGAATTAGAAACGTGAGTGAAGGCAAACATTTTCACTTCGGGCGTAAGCAACGATGAAAGTTTCTCGAGCGCGAGAGTGCCGTCGTCGTGGACCGGAACGAACCGCAATTGCGCGCCAATTCTTTCGGAGAGCAACTGCCAGGGCACAAGATTGCTGTGATGCTCCATCTCGGTGAGCAAAATCACGTCACCGGCGTGGAGAAATCTCCCGCCCCACGCTTGCGCGACCAGGTTGATGCTTTCGGTCGTGCCACGGGTGAATACGATCTCGTCCGCGCTCGTCGCGCCGATGAAATCAGCAACGCGGTGCCGGGATTTTTCGTAATGCTCGGTCGCCCGCGCGCTCAATGCGTGCAGGCCGCGATGCACATTGGCGTTTTCGTGTTCGTAATAACTTCGGACGACATTGAGGACTGCGCTTGGCTTCTGAGAGCTGGCGGCGTTGTCGAAGTAAATCAGCGGATGGCCGTTGACGCGCTCCCGCAGAATCGGAAAATCCTCACGGAGCGCTGACCAATCCACGCGACTCATGGCCACCTTGTGCATGAGATAATCTGCTCCAAGCCCCGGCTCGCGCCACTTTATTCGCAAGCGCGAGGATCGACATCCGCACGACTTGTGATCTACGATGAGTCCCTCTCCAAGGCGTGCACCCATCGGATGAAGAAAACTGCAATCGTTTATTGGTTGCTGCCGGCGAAACCGGAACGCGAACTATTTTGCACGATTATCCGAATTTTCTGTCGCGAACTGGGCGCGCCGAATTTTGAGCCGCACTTGACTCTGTTTGCTGGATCGAGAGGTCGCCAAGCACCGGCGAAGATTCTTTGTCAGGTGCGTTCGCGGCCGATTCGGTTAAGCGCCGGCAAGGTGGCTTTCTCAAGCAAATTCACAAAGACGCTTTACGTTCGATTTAAATCGACGCCGGCCTTGAAGAAATTGGCTGTCGATCTTGCCCGTGCCACAAATTCGCGCGCCAAGGCATTACGCGATCCGCACGTCAGTCTTCTTTATACAAGGATTCCGCGCGCGGCGCGGCGGGAAATCGCCGCAGTGATCAAGCTGCCGTTTCGCAAGGTTCTCTTCGATTCGGTCGCGGCAGTTCGCTGTTCGCTGCCAGTGCGGACCGCCGCCGACGTTAGAAAATGGAGAATTGTCGCCAAAAAATCGCTGCGCCAATAACGAATTGAAATCTTCTCCATCGGTTCGAGCTTTATCCGACCGATGGATTCAAAGACGAAGATTTTCGGCGAGCACGACGCGGCTACCATCAAACAAATTGAAACCTGCGTCGCGACAGGCGGCGAACGCGGCGTCCTTTGCGCCGACGGGCATAAAGGTTACGCCCAACCGATCGGCGGCGTGGTCGCTTACAAAAATAAAATTTCACTGAGCGGCGTCGGTTTCGACATCGCCTGCGGCAATCTCGCCATCCTCACGGACGCCAAACGCGAACAAATTGCGCCGAAGATCGAGAAGATCCTGGACGACGTGGTGCGGGAAATTTCGTTCGGCATCGGACGCAAAAGCAAAACACGCGTCGAGCACCAATTGTTCGACGACCCGGCGTGGCATTTGAAACCGATCGGGGATTTGAGATCGATCGCGGCCGAGCAGCTCGGAACCGTGGGCGGTGGGAATCATTATGTGGATATTTTCGCGGACGAGCAGGACCGCGTCTGGGTGGGCGTGCATTTTGGGTCGCGCGGACTCGGGCACAAAACGGCCACGCATTTTTTGAGAGCGGCCGGTGGAAAAGACGGAATGGATGTGCCACCGACCGTGGTCGATGAGAAGTCAGAGATTGGTCACGATTATCTCGCGGGAATGCATTTGGCGGGGCGTTACGCGTATGCCGGACGAGAGGCGGTTGCACGACACGTGGTGAAAAGCATTTTAGGAGCGCAGATTGTCGAAGAAGTTCACAACCATCACAACTTCGCCTGGCGGGAGAAGCATAATGGCGAAGAGTTTTGGGTCGTGCGCAAAGGCGCGACCCCGGCTTTTCCGGGACAAAAAGGCTTTGTCGGCGGAAGCATGGGTGACAACGCGGTGATTATCGAAGGGGTTGATTCGCCAACTTCGCGCGAAGCGCTTTTTTCGACAATCCACGGCGCAGGGCGAATCATGTCGCGCACGGCAGCAAAAGGAAAATTCGTCAAGGTCGGCAACAAACGAATTCGCCAGGACGGACTCGTCCGGCACGATGAGATGATGAAATGGTTGCACGACCGCGGGATTGTCCTACGCGGCGGAGATCTGGACGAAGCGCCGCAAGCGTATCGACGCTTGCCGGACGTGTTGAACGCTCACGCGGGTACGATTCGAATTTTGCATACGCTGCAACCACTCGGTGTGGCGATGGCCGGGCGCGATATTGTCGATCCTTACAAAGACTAAGCGTGATTGCGATTTTCAGGGCGTCGCGGACGGAGGCGACTCCGAAGCCGGCGTCGTAGACGCCGGTGTCGGAGTTGGGGATGGTGACAGCGATGGCGTTGGACTAGGTGAAACGCCGGCGATTTTTGCCAGCTCATCTTCGAGGACGCGTTTTTCTTCGGCGTAGATCGGACCGCGCTTCGCGACCTGGATGTATTCCTTGGCGCCGTCAGTTTGGTTTACATCCAGCAGCAAAACTGCGGCGTAAACCGCGGCATGCGATTCATGCAACGCTTCCGGCGGCAGCTTTTGCAAAATTTCGAGCCCCTCGGTCGTGCGACCCTGCGCATAAAGTGAGAATGCATAAGTCACTGCGCAGCTCAGGTCATCCGGCGCGCGCTCGTAAGCTTGCCGGGCCAGTTCCTGCGATTGCTTTGTGTTCTGATCGATGTTTAACCCGAGGCGCGCGAGGTTGGCGGTGATCCCAATTTCGTTAGGCGAAGCGTCGTGTAAACGCTGGAGGACATCGTACAGTTTTTTTAGGTCATTGTTTGCACGATAGAGCTTATAAAGTGCGTCGAGCGCCTCGCGGCGGCAGGCCGGAATGTGCGAGAGTCGCGACCAAAGCGCCTCGCTTTCGATCGGCAGATTCCATTTAGTCGCCAGGCGCGCGAGGTTGATTTCCTTTTCCCGTTGATCAGCGGCGGCATGGAGCGCCGCGCGCCATAGGGTGTCAAACTCGGCATCGGCACTGGATTGCCGTGATTGCCGGGCGGCAAAGCCTTGATACGCGAGCCGGAGATAATCCTCTTTTCCCCACGATTCGCTTCGGGTCCACCGCCGCAAACGCGACCAGTTCCTTTGTTCGGCAAAGGCGGCTGCTATAGCGATTGCCGCCGGCGGTTTCGCCGTGGCCGCAGCGGGTAATTTGTCCATCCATTTTACAACGTCAGACGCGAGTCCGTTTTCGTTCATCCAATCCATGAGAAGTCCAAGATCATCGGCATTACGCGCTGCGACCGGTTTCACCTTTTCCAGAAGCGCATCGAATTTCTTCGCGTCCAGCTTCCGATAAAAGTTCAGGCAGAGAAGATAATCGCCGAAACTGACTTGCGGCGACATCTGCAGTTGTTGTGCGAATCGATCGGCGTTTTGGAGATCGTTGCGGTCGACCGCGTCGTTGAGCAATGCGCGGAGCGCGCCGGTGCGGAACTGCGTGACCTGAGTAAGACGCTCCAGATTGGCGCGCGCCTGGGCGCTTTTCTCCGGATCCTGTGACCGGATCTGGAGCGCTGCGAGATTGAACCTATAAAGATCGTTCTTCGGATCTTTATTTACCGCGATGTCGAACTGCTGCTCTTGTTCGGAAAGATTTCCTTCAGCGCGCGCCAGCCAGCCGGCCACAACATGGAAAGCCGCCTGGTCCTGGGCCCGCGGCGCGACCCGTTCCAATGTTTTGCGCGCGAGATCGATCTGGCCGAACCGGAGCGCGGCCGAGGCAAGGTTAAGTTGGCTGTCGATGTTGTCGGGCTGCAAACGCGCAATTTGCGCCCGCCAGGAAACTGTTTCCTCCGAGTTTTGTTTTTCGGTGGCTTCGGCCAGGATGTAAAAAGCGGGAAGTGAGTCACCGTGGCGCGCCAGGACCTCGCGCGCCAGGCGGTTCGCTGTAACGAAATCGTTTTCCTCCAGCATTGCGCCGGCGCGCTTGAGCAACCGCGATTCGTGCCAGCCGATGTAAAGCTTGGAGCCGTAAGTTCCAAAAACAATAATCAGGAGCGCGATGGCGGCGGCCGCGGCGACATACAGCGCAACTCGCACGGGCGGCAAATGAAGCCGAAAGCTCGGAAGCGCTTCGATGCCAGGCAAAGATCGGCTGCGTCTCCTACGCCGCACGCGTCTGATTTTTTCAGGCATTTAATCTTTATGCGTGCCCGGTCGCAGAATGCAACTGGCGCGCGGGAAACAATCTGATCGGGGGTCAGGTTTGCTCGGCTTCGCGAACAACTGGAACGTTCCCGACCTGCTCGCGTACTCGTTCGCGGACGCGAGGTCCCCAAACGTATCGCGTGAGGAGCACTTTGATCGTGGCGGTCAAAGGAACGGCGAGAATGGGTCCAAGCAGACCGCCAATCAACAATCCCCAGACAAAAATCGAGACGATGACGGTCATGGGATGCAGCCCAACGGATTTCCCGACAATGCGCGGGGCGTAAAACATCCCTTCGAGATTTTGCACAACGATAAATATGATGGTGACAATGAGCGGGTGCGTCCAATCGCCCCACTGAAACGCCGCGATCAGGACGGCCGGCACCCAACAGACAATAATTCCGACGTACGGAATCATTGTCAGGATCACGACGAGAAGGCCAATTAACGGAGCGAAATTGAGACCAAAGAGTGTGAGGATGCTTCCAATAAGTGTTCCGTCGACTAGGCAGACCAGCAGTTGGCCGCGGAAATATGCGATGACGTAGCTGTTGATCTCCGATAAGGCCGCAGCGATCTCGTCCTTTAAAGGGGATGCCCGCAGAGGAAGATAATCTTTCCATCTCTTTTCGATCCGAGGCCGTTCTTTCAAAAGGAAGAAAAGATAAATCGGCACCATAATCAGACTGAGCAGAAATCCGGTTACGCCGAGAAATCCCCCGATGCTTTTTTTGATAATATTCCAAATCTTGTCTGCCAACGTGGGCAGATAGCGCTCGAGATTCGGGATAATTTTGTCGGCTTTGGCTTCAAGTTGCTGCCGCTCGGCCGAACTGATTTTGGCCGGCGCCGCAGAGATCGCCTCAACGGGCGACGCCGTTGTTTGCGGTGAAGGAGTCGCCGCAGCCGGCGGCGTAGGAGAAGGCGCGTGTGGCGGCGGCGTTCCAAGCAAAAAATTGACCAGACCCGACGATGCCGATTTCTCGCGGCCAGAAGTGCCGCCAACTACGCGATTGTATTGAACGATAAGATCGACGATGCGGTCGCGCGCCTTTTGGGTGTAACCGGGAAGCTCGCGGGCGAAGTTCGCGCTCTGCATCGAAATGGTCGGTACCACCCACCAGATCAGGCCGACCAAGGCGATGAAGACGCTGGCAAAAATGACCGCGATGGCCATGCCGCGCCCCATTTTACGACGGCAAAGCTCGGTCACGAGTGGATCGAGCAGGTAGGCAAGAATCGCCGCGATCGCCACCGGAATTAAGATTGGCTGGAGAAAACTGATCAGATTGGCGCCCACGTAAACAACCACGCCGGCGATAACGATGAGCAGGACCACAAATAGAGCGGTGAGCGCAGCCCACATTGTTCTCTTCTGCCAGGGGGTTGGGTATGCGCTCATGGCGAGGGAGAGTTATTGCACGCCATCGCTCGATAGCGACAAGACGTGATTGCGGGCAGCTTTACTGAATCGGGTTTGCATTTGGAGGCTGACCTTTGCTCATTTTCGTTTTCGCATTGTCGATCTTGTCGGCCAGTTTTTTGTTTTGCGGGTCGAGGTTGAGCGCCTTTTGCCACGCATCCAAAGCCTGCGCCGGTTTGTTTAACTTCGCGCAGGCATCTCCGACGTGTTCAAGCACAACCGGATCTTCACGAGTTAATTTTTGCGCGGCGCGGAGGAGATCGCTCAATGCTTGGTCGAATTTACCCTGGCGGAACTCGAGCCATCCCAATGTGTCGATGTAGGCGCCATTATTCGGATCGGCTTGGAGAGCAAGTTTAATCATTTGCTCGGCTTCGTCGAGATGGGTGTCATGCTCGGCCCACATGTAAGCGAGGTAATTGTAAGCATCAGCGGCGTTGGCCGGATCCACCGCAATTGATTTTCTAAAAAGGTCCGCTGCTTTGTCGTGAAGACCGGCTTGTTCTGCGGCCGCACCATAGTCGAAATAAAATCGCGCGTTGGCAATCTCCGTACCCTCCGCTTCAGCTTCATGTAAAGCTTCTTCGAATGTCGCCACCGCTTCCTGAAAATGCTTCGCTTCGCGTTGAGCAATGCCAAGGTAATAAACGATTTCAGGCGTTTGCGGAAAGTGTTGTCGCGCTTCGCTCAGCACTTTGACTGCTCGCTCGTTCTGCTTCAACGGGCCAAGAAGGAGTTCGGCCAAATGGAGATAGGGGCTGGCTCGACCAGGATTGATGATCAAACTCTGCTCGTAATTGGCCGCTGCTTTCGCAAACATCGCTTTCGCCTGATCACTCTTTTTTTCACGTTCCAACGCGCGGGCAGCGTCATCCAGCAATCCAGCTAACAAATCGTATGGTTGATATTTTTCGGGATGTTCCTTGATAATTGCTTCGAGCATCTCCACCGCCTTCTCGCGTTGATTCGTTAAAACGAAACCGGTGGCGAGCTTCTCCCGCGCGTTGATATCGTCCGGTTCGAGCTCAAGCAGGCGCAAATAGAGCGGGATGGCTTCCTTAATTTGTTGGGTGGAAGCATAATAATCGGCGACGTCTTTAAGTGCCGCTGCATCGTCACCGGCACGGTCGGCCGCCTTTTTGAATATGTCGTTGACCCGCGCGACTTCCTCAGGCTTTGGGGGGCGATCGGGTTTAAAAACAATCGAAGCATAGAGTTTCCCGAGGCGTGCCCAGAACGCGGGGTCATCACTCTTGATCTCCATTGCCCGATCCAGAGATTGGAGCGCCTTCTTTTCATCTCCGGCTCCGAGCGCGATTTCGCACAGACGTTCGTAAGCATCGATATTGTGCGGATCGAGCGCGATCGCCCGATTCACATAGTCGATGGCCTGGTCAGTGCGTCGAAGATATTTTGTATAGATGAACGCAAGCTGCAGCAAAGGTCCAGGAGCGCTCGGGTTTGCTTTAATGGCGTCTTTTAAAACGTCGATCGCCTCCGGGAAATCATCCTGCCGCGTAAGCAGTGCCGCCACCCGCGAGGCTAGATTTGCCTGCCCCGGATCGACATCGAGTACTTTGCGGTAGGCCGCCAGTGCTTTGTCCATTTCCCCGTTTTCCTCAAATGACATTCCTTCAACAAAGTGGGCCAAGGCATCCGCTTTGTGCTCGCCGTCGGGGTGAAGGAAGAGGTCTTTCGCCGGCGTCATGAAGACGGAGTCCTCTTGGCGGACGGATTTTTTCGTCGGCGCCGGGCTTGGAGAAGCTGGAGGATTTGGCGCAACAGAACGTGGTCGAGCCACCAGCGAGGCAGCCAATGAGAGGAAGAACGCTCCGACTACTACTCGATGGAGAATCCGCTCAAGCCGGCGATTGGGCTCCATCATGTTGCCGATTGTAGTCGCGCGAAACCTTGCACGCAAACGTTGGAGCGCGGCCTAACGAGTGAAAAAGCTACGCTTTGTATCGCAAGCGTTTCTTGTGACGATTCGCCCGCATGCGTTTCCGCCGCTTATGTTTTGAGATTTTCGCCTTTCGTCTTTTCTTCAGGGAGCCCATAACGAATTTGCACTCTGCCGTTGCCGATCCAACCACGGAGCAGGTCTGATTTCAACTGACTTCTTGTGACAAGCAGCCCCTCTCGGAAAGGAATGCTAATGTCGCCAGAAGGCACCTTCTATCTAAAGAAATCGGACGAGCGTGAAATTCGCCCTTTCGGCTTTCACATTTTTGTCATCGGGCTGGTGGGATTTGAACCCACGGCCTCCTGGTCCCGAACCAGGCGCTCTACCAAGCTGAGCCACAGCCCGAACTCTTCCGGCAAGATGGACAATTGAGCGCGCATTACTTCGCGCATTTCACCATTAGTAGCAAGCAATTCCGCGAGAAGAAGTATCTCGAGGGCTGAGTCGGGCAGGCCAGCTTTGGAGCCGGTGGTACGTCGGCCTGCCGGCTGGAAACGGCCTGACTGTTCAAAAAATTGTCACAGGAAAAGCGGGCTAGAGATCCTTTTTGTCGCATTTATGAGAGAAATTGTGGAATTTCTCATCCTTTCGATTAATTATCGCAAGTGCGAGAAAATGGGCACGCTCTCTGCTAATTTTTACATCGAACATGGAAGCAATGAGACTCCGACCAAAGCCGACCACCGCGATGACCCTCCCCGAGGTCCTCGTTGCCGTGGTCTTGTTGGCTACGTTCTGCGCTTCGGTCTTCGAACTCAACGCCGTCTGTCTTCGTTATATCGACGCGAGTAAAGAATCAATCGCGGCACTCCAGACCGTGCACGATCGCTGCGAAGTTTTGCGCAACCTGGCTTTTACCGATCTGACCACAAAAAGCTATGTCCAATCGCTTCTGGCCACACCCGCCAACAGCTCCGATTTTTGTAAGAAAGCAACCGAGGTCGTAAAGATAAGCGCTTATCCGACTGCAAATGGCGTTACTCAGTTCACCCGCACGCCCGCCGGAGCTGTCGCGAACGACCTTACTGCCACCGACCTCGGCACCTCCCTCGTTCAAGTAGATGTCTCAACCTCATGGAACATGCTCGGCGGACGGGCACGCTCCGAATCAACTAGCACTATTATCTCAAACGGAACCAAAAAATGAAACTTAAAACCTCACAATCAATCGCCGGCTTCACCCTTAGTGAAATGCTGGTCAGTCTTAGCCTCAGCTTCATCGTTCTCGCCGCTGCCATCACTTGCGGCGTGTCGCTGCAAAAGAGCTTCACTGCGGTCGACAACTATTTCAGCACCCAAATGCAGCAGATCCGTATCATCGATTACTTGAACCGGGATGTGAAGCGTGGCTTGGTCGTTACTACGTCGGTCGATTTGCAGAGCGTCACCATGAGCGTGCCGAAGTACATTATTCAAGCCGGCGATCCCGAGGCGATTGCGGACCCAGAGACTATCGGGCTGCCACGCACGCCGACTATCGCATATACAACGAGCGGCTGGCAGGTCAATTACAGCCCATCTACCACGACGGTGGTCTATTCGATCAGCGGCAATTCGATCCTGCGCACAGAAAACGGAGTTGTGACGACGATTGCCTCAAGCACCGACCAACTCGTGCCGCAAAGCACGGACGTCGAACTGTCGAATACCGAATATGCCAACACTTCAGTCACCTTCTTGCCGATCTTCACTTCCGGCGGTGCTGTAGCGGAGCGCACTGGCACG
>QHRF01000056.1 GCA_003220055.1 Verrucomicrobiota bacterium
CAATCCGAGCACGCCTTCATAAAACTCGCGTGCCCGTTTCATGTCGGTCACTGGAATTCCGACAAATGCGATATTCTTAATCTTCACGGGTAATCGCCTCGTGTTTGAGCCAATCGACAAGTAATCCGGTTACTTTCGGGTCGAACGGCGCGCTCTTTCCTTTAAACGCGTCGGCAAGAGTTAAATAGTGCTGAAAGGTGTGGCCCATTTGCGGGACTTCATACGAAAACGCCAGTTGCCGGTTGACGTTGACGTAAGACGCGATCAAGCTCGCATCCTCGGAACTCATGATCCAATCGAACGCGCCTCGCACTGCATAGGTGGAAACCTTCACATTCGACCAGGCCGCCGCAATATTTAACTGCTGAAGCTGTTGGTAGAACGCCAGCGGCCGTCCATACAAATGCGCGTGATCTTTGCCTTCCGGCCACAATTCTTCCAATTGCGGCTGTTCTTTTAGAATCGCATCGACGGCTCTGCCCTTGATCAACCATTCATAGTAGAGCGACGCGCTGTTTTTCATTCGGTCGGTCACTTCGGCCGGAGACTTTCCCATTAAGGTAAAACGGCGTCGCTCAATCTCGAGCATGTGCTCGAACCAGGTCTTGGCCCAACCGCCAACCGAAACGTATCCGCGCACCTGGCGTTGCTCGGCCTCCGATTCGGGAACCAGCGGCGCGAATCCGCCACCGTTGCTGATACCGAGAATGTAAACACGATTCGAATCGATGAAGTCGTAATTCTTTAACGCGCGAAACGCAGCGCGGTAACCAGCTAGCTCGGTATCGAAATCGGTCTCGCTGCAGACACCTTCGCTGTCGCCGATTCCTTGTTTATCAACACGAAACAAACTAAACTCTGGCAGTTGTGCAAGACCGCGAAAAACCAAACCCGCCGCATCTTTCGTGTCAGCGGGCGCTTCCACCGAATCGCAGCTCAACCACCCGGCCACAAAAATCACAGGTAGTTTGCTTTTTGCATTACGCGGTTTGGTAATGATCGTACGCAGTCGCTCGCCGTGCGGTGTCGCTACTGAATCATAGATCACATCGACATTCGGATAAGATTCGTGCGGCGTTTTCGCTTTCCGCGGAAGCTCGTCGGCGGAAGCGACCGCCGCTAATGCGAAGACGAAGATGATAGTCGATCCAAGTTTCATTTCGACTTTGCGGCCCCGGCCGCTTTCACCGCTTTTTGAGCGGCATCCGCGAGATCATCAGCCGAGATTAGTTCGACGCCGCTTTTCTTTAAGAGTTGTTTTCCTTTTTCGACGTTTGTCCCTTCCAGCCTGACGACCACCGGAACCGAGAGCCTCACCGTTTTCGCGGCATTGATAATTCCCTGCGCAATCACGTCCACTTTCATGATCCCGCCGAAAATGTTTACCAGGATCGCTTTCACATTTTTATCCGCGATCAGGATTTTGAACGCTTCAGTCACCTGTTCTTCGGTCGCGCCGCCGCCAACGTCGAGAAAGTTGGCCGGACTGCCGCCGTAAAATTTGATGATGTCCATCGTCGCCATCGCCAGGCCGGCGCCATTGACCAGACAGGCAATGTTTCCGTCGAGGCCGATGTAGTTCAGTTCATGTTTCGACGCTTCGACTTCGCGCGGATCTTCCTCCGCAACATCTCGCATCGCCGCGATTTCGGGATGTCGATAAAGCGCGTTGTCATCGAAATTAAATTTCGCATCGAGCGCGAGGACGTCCCCCTTCTTCGTTACGACCAGCGGATTAATTTCCACCATCGAGCAATCGCAGCCGATGAACGTTCGATAAAGCCCATCGAACAATTTCATTGCCGCTTTTGTTTGCGATTGCTCGAATCCGAGCTGCTTTGCGAGCTTGCGCGTTTGAAACGGTTGCATGCCCGCGAGTGGATCGATCGGTTCGCGCAGAATTTTATCCGGCGATTTCGCGGCAACTGTTTCGATCTCAACGCCGCCTTCAGTGCTGGCCACCACCAATGGTGCCGCGATCGGGCGATCGCGCACGATGGCAAAATAAAGTTCGCGCGCGATCTTGGCCGCTTCGGCCACCAGAACTTTGTGCACCACGCGACCGGCCGGTCCGGTTTGATGTGTAACTAAAGTTTGTCCAAGCATCTTTTCCGCAACCTCGCGCGCTTCCTTCGGCGACTTGACGACGTGAACGCCGCCTTTAAATCCGTTCTTGAAAGTCCCCTTCCCTCGCCCGCCGGCGTGGATCTGCGCTTTGATCACCAGTCCGCCATTCGGACGGACTCGTCCTGTGGCGAGGTCAACATCTCCGAGTTCACGCGCGATTGCTTCGGCTTCGTCGGCCGTCGACGCGACTTTCCCACGCGTGGTGGCAACGCCGAATTTCTCGAGCAACTCTTTGGCTTGATACTCGTGAATATTCATCGCGCGGTAGCGAGCAAAGCCTTGAAATGTGCGGACGGCAATCGAAATTCGGTGCGCATGGCCGCGCACGACGACACCGCAGCGAAGATCGACAAAGCGTCAGCAGATAACCAGCTGCTCGAATTCACCGTGAAAAATATTCGCGACCTGCTCGCAGGCACGCCTAACGATCTTTATGCGCGCGTCGTCGATGAACTTGTCGACCGTGGAGCGTGGGACGAGCTGAACGATCGGTTCTACAAAACACTCGAGTTCGGCACCGGTGGATTGCGCGGACGCACCATTGGAAAAATTGTGACCAAGGCCGAGCGCGGCAACTCCGGCGCTGACGAACGTCCACAATTCCCCTGCGTAGGCACCAACGCGATGAACTTCGCGAACGTGAACCGCGCCACCCAAGGTTTGGTCGCCTACGCGAAAGAGTGGCATACCCAAAATAAAATCGATACACGGCCGAAAATCGTGATCGCGCACGACACGCGATTTTTCTCGGACGAATTCACCGGGTTGACGGCGAAAGTGGCAGCAGAAAATGGATGCGATGCTTACATCTTCGATGGACCGCGTTCGACACCGGAATTGTCTTTTGCGGTTCGACACTTAAATGCAACCGCCGGAATCGTGATCACGGCCAGTCACAACCCGCCGCATGACAACGGCTACAAAGTTTATTTCGCCGACGGCGCGCAAGTGATCGAGCCGCATGCGAGCGGGATCATTGCAAAAGTGAAGGCGATCAAACGTGAGAGCTATGAACCGCTCCCGAGGGATCGACAAGGAAGCGTGAAAACTCTGGGGAAAGATGTCGATGAAGCCTACATGAAGCGCCTCGAGACACTGATTGTCGATCCAGGCGTTCTGAGCGGCGCCAAGATGCTTCGCATTGTTTTTACACCGCTGCACGGAACCGGGGCCGTAACTCTTGAACCGATGCTGAAGCGACTCGGATTCAATTTCGAAATCGTTCCGGAGCAGGAAAAATTCGATCCGCGGTTTGGCACGGTGAAATCTCCGAACCCGGAAAATGCCGAAGCGCTGACGCTCGGAATCGAGCTCGCGAAGAAAACGAATGCCGACGTCGTTATCGCGACCGATCCCGATTCCGACCGGCTCGGCGTAGCAGCGCGGAGCGCGACGGGCGAAATGAAATTAATCAGCGGCAATCAAATCGGATCTCTGCTGGCGTATTACCGACTGAAGAAGTTTTTCGATCTCGGAATCCTGAACCGGGAAAACGCATCGCGCGCGGTCGTGATCAAAACCTTCGTCACGACCGATCTGCAGAAAGTGATTCCAGAACATTTTGGCGTCCGTTGTGTCGAAACCCTGACTGGATTCAAATATTTCGGCGCCAAGCTCGACAAATACGAGCGGGCGCTCCCGCCGGAAATTCGCAAACAATATCGGCAGCTTTCTGAAGAAGAAACTCGCGCAGCGCGATTGAAGTATTCTTCGTTTTACGTTTTTGGGAGCGAGGAAAGTTACGGCTACAGCGGCGCGGATTTCGTGCGCGACAAAGATGGCAATGCCGCCGGGATTATGTTTTGCGAGATGGCCGCTTATGCAAAGTCCCGCGGCCGCACGGTCGATCAGCTGCTCGATGAAGCCTTCGCCGGATTCGGCTATTTCGAGGAGAAGAACGGGTCGCTTTATTTTGAAGGCGCAGAAGGCGCAGACAAAATCGCGCGTTTGCTCGAATCCTATGCCCGCAAACCGCCTGGTGAGATTGCTGGATCAAAAGTCGTCGGCGTCACCGATTTCGAGAAGCAAACCATCCGCGACGTCGAAGGCGACGTGATTCCGAAACAGAAGATGTCGATCTTCCAGTTAGAGGACAAAACGCGAATTGCGGTGCGCGGTTCCGGAACAGAACCAAAAATCAAGTATTACATTTTCGCCCAACGCCGACCGGAGAAAGGAAAATTTGCGGTCGAGCAGTTGAGCCAAATTAAAAGCGACATTGGGCGCCGGTTGGAGGAAGTGTGGAATTGGGTGGAGAAGGATGCCCGAACGCGTGTCGCCCAATAAGCCGCTCGACAGCGAACGATTCGTCGCGAGAATTTAAATATGTCGCGCGAGATTAATTTGAGCGGCGGAGAAATCACGCTCCTGAAAACAATGGGTCTGTCCGGCACACCGGTTCACGGCAAGGTGTTGACCGGACGAATTGGCGGGATGGAACCCGCTGAATTTCTCGATGAATTAAACGGGTTGATTGCGCAGGGGTATGTTCTTTCGGACAAAGTCAGCTTGCACTCGATGGAAGATGTCCAGCACACTGTCTTTCGGGTCAACGCCTCCTACGCGCGCGATCTGCGCGACGCGCTCCACCCCGGCCGCCGACGGGAGGAAAAGTCGCGACGACGTCGACGCGAGTGAATTCGCGCGGTGATTAAGAAAGCGCTTTCTCTTTGGCCGTGGCTAGCAGCGATTGCGAGCGGGTTGCTCGCCACCGCTTGTTTTCCGCCCTTCGATCAAAGCTGGCTTTGCTGGATCGCGCTGACGCCGCTGATTGTCGCAATTTGGTTTTCGGGTGAAAATTCACGGCGGCACTGGCTGCGCAATTTATTGCTCGGTTACCTCGCCGGAATTGTTTTTTTTACGGCGACCTTCAGTTGGCTCGGCGCCCTCGGTGATTTGTACCAAAGCTTTTTTCTTCACGGACTCTCGTTTCTGCTGTCGATCTATCTCGCGCTTCATTTCGCTTTTTGGAGCTGGTTCGTCGGATTCTTAAGACCAAAGACGTTCACTACTTCGTGGCGAAATTTGCTGGTGGCCTTCCTGGCTGCATCCGCGTGGGCCACGCATGAATGGACACGCGATTGGCTCTTCAGCGGTTTTGGTTGGAACGGTCTCGGGGTCGCCCTCCACGCCGAGTGGCCCATGATTCAAGTCGCTGAATTTACCGGCGTCGTCGGATTGTCCTTTGCAGTCGCGTTCGCGAATATCATCGCCGTCACCACACCGCTCCGCCTTTTTGCGGAAGCCCAGACCCATCAAATGCGCCCGCACTTCGATCTCACCCTGACGATGGTCGGCATTGTTGCGGTCCTCGCGTTTGGTCTACACATCGCAGCAGTTCCAAAATCGATGGTATCGGCGACGACGCTGCGTGTCGCCGCGGTCCAGGCCAGTGTTCCACAGTTGCAAAAATTCGATCCGCATTTCACCGGCGAAGTGTTCGAACGTTTTCAGCGACTGAGCGAGATCGCGCTGGGCGCGAATCCGCCGCCAGATTTGCTGGTCTGGCCGGAAAGCTCGATGCCCGATCCGGTGCGCGATCAAAACAGCGAGAGTCACCGTTTCGTGACGAATTTTTCGGCAGCGACCAAGACCGATTTGATGCTCGGCACGCTCGATTTCGAAGAAGGGCACGATTACAATGCAGCGCTGCTGGTATCGAACCGCGGCGAGCGGGTTCAGATTTATCGCAAGATCCACCTTGTCCCGTTTGGCGAATACATTCCGTTGCGACATTCGTTTCCGCTTTTCGCCGCCATTGCCAGCACCTGGGTACCGGGAGATTTCACCGCTGGCACTAAGCACACGGTTTTCGATCTGACCAACGGCAATGTTCACGCCGCGCCGCTAATTTGTTTCGAAGATACCGTCGGCGATCTCGTCCGTCGATTTGTCGTCGACGGCGCGAATCTTTTAGTCGATGTCACAAACGACGGATGGTTTTTGCATTCATCCGGTTCCCGCCAGCATCTCGCCAACGCGATCTTTCGCTGCGTTGAAAACCGCCGGCCGATGGTCCGCGCCGCGAACACTGGCGTCACTTGTTTCGTAAATGAATTCGGCCGGGTGACTCAAGTATTGCAGGATGACACCGGAAACACATTTACTGAAGGAGTGCTCACGGGCTCGGTCGATGTCCCGCAAGACCGGCGACTAACGTTCTATGCCCAACATGGCGAGCTATTCGCGAAATTGTGCGTGGCCGTGACGCTAGTCACAATTTTTGTTTGTCTCTGTCGATTGCAAAGGTGGATCGGCCGCTCCGCGGACGATGCTAAATAGTCGCGGCGGGGCCGCCATTAATAACATCGAGCGCTGAGCGCTCGATCCACCTCGCGAGAATTTCGCGTGTGTGTTACAACCTTGACGTATGCACGTTCAACTTCCACTCGACCATCTCCAGGACCTTTGGCCGACGGAATTGCGCGGCGCGCGGGTCGGCGCATTGCTGCATCCGGCTTCCGTTTCTTCGAAGTTGGAACATGCATCGCAGACTCTCGAAAAACTGAGCGGCGAGCTGTTTCAACTCCGCGCTTTCTTCGGTCCACAGCACGGATTCCTCGGCCAAACTCAGGACAACATGGTCGAGTGGAAAAGTTACGAGCATCCGCGCCTCCGAATTCCGGTTTACAGTTTGTACGGTGAACATCGCGAACCAACCACCGAAATGCTCGATGATGTCGAAGCTCTCATTGTCGATCTTCAGGATGTCGGCGCGCGCTACTACACCTTCATTTGGACGCTTTATCTTTGCATGCGGGCGTGTGAGAAGCGGGGCGCGAGTGTCGTCGTTCTCGATCGGCCGAATCCGATCAACGGCATAACAGTCGAAGGTCCGCCGATCGAGAAAGGCTACGAATCGTTCGTCGGTATGCATCCGATCCCGATCCGCCACGGCCGCACCATCGGCGAACTCGCCACTCAGTTTCGTAACGAGGCGTTCCCAAAATGTCGATTGTCGATCTTACCGATGAAAAATTGGGAGCGCTCGATGTGGTTCGATCAAACCGGACTTCCCTGGGTAATGCCGTCGCCAAACATCCCCACGCTTGAGACGGCGACGGTCTATCCGGGAATGTGTTTGCTCGAAGGAACGAACATTTCGGAAGGCCGTGGCACGACGCGACCCTTCGAAATTTTCGGCGCGCCGTTTATCGACGGGGAAAAACTGTGTCGCGAACTCAATAGTTTGAAACTGCCGGGCGTATTTTTTCGTGAAAATTATTTTCAGCCGACATTCAATAAATTCGCGGGTGAGCTGTGTGGCGGCGCGCAAATTCATGTGCTCGACCGCAATGCTTTCCGCTCATTTCAAACGGGCATTGAAATCATTCGCTGTATCCGAAAGTTATACCCGGAGGCATTCGCGTGGAAGCAACCGCCTTACGAATACGAACAGGAAAAGCTGCCGATCCAGATTTTGCTCGGCGGACCGGCGGTCGACTTTTTCGGCGACTAATCAGCGCCGCGACCGCGGCAGGGTCGATATCGATCCTGCCGCTCGCCTGCGCTGATATTCCGTGGCCGGAAGTGGTGCAGCGTCTTGCCTACGAAAATGAAAAACTCATCCGGCGTCCGCAAGGTCACGCCGGCGAATATTTCATCGTCTGCACGCTCTACTACACGCCGAAAGAAAGCGGATTCACTTTCGAGCGCGGCTTTGACGCAACTCGCGTAAGCAAACCGGGGCTGCGCGGTCGAGCTTATCCGCGTGATTTTCTTCGTTCGGTGATGAAAGAGGGTTACGGGCGAATCACAACGCCGGTCAACGGCCGCAATTACATATGTTACAATCGAGGCTCTTACGGTTTCTCGTCCGCTCCGAGCGGTGGCGGCGGAACGCTCGTTGCGCGTTTTTCGGCAGCGGCCAGGACGCAAGGCGGTCTGCGCCGCGGCTTGGTCCTCGAAACTCCCGCCCCTGAAGTTGAGCGCGTTTTCGGCAGCGCCCGCTGGAAAATTGTCGATACCGGCGGTGGTTTGCGGCGCTGGCAGCTCGATTGTTATTACGGCGAGGACGAACCGCTCGGCCCCGGACGGTTGATGGCCCGCCCGCGCGGGACCACTTTTGAATACGCTTACTCGACCGCACGGGTGAGCAAATGACTCCATTCGCGATCCGGCTGACGTTTCACGGTGACCTTTCGTTCTTTTTGCGATCGAAAGCCTCTACCATCGAGCGCCAATTATCCGAAAGGACATCGATCAAGGATGTGATTGAAGCCTGCGGGGTGCCGCACACGGAGGTCGATTTGATCCTACTTAACGGGGAGCCAGTCGATTTCGCGGCCGTTTTAACTCAAGATGTTGGGGTCGATGTTTATCCACCGAACGAAACGCACTTCCCATTTTTCCCAGAAGATCGATTGCAAGTGCACATTATCGAGAAGTTTGTCGCTGACGGGCATCTTGGAAAACTCGTCCGCGACCTCCGTCTTCTCGGCATCGACGTCGCCTATGATCCCGCCGCCGACGATCGACAATTGGTGAGAACGGCAAGCGATCAAGAACGCTCTCTTCTCACCCGCGACCGCCGCCTTTTGATGCATGCCGCGGTGCGTCACGGCTATTATCCCCGCTCACAGGATCCGCTGGAACAAACCGTCGAAGTGCTGCGCCGATTCAGGCTCGCTTCCGTCCTGACGCCGTTCAGCCGTTGTCTGCGATGCAACGCGCCGCTTGAGCCGGCAGAAAAAGCCAAGGTGCTCGGTCAGCTCGAGCCTCTTACTAAGATTTATTATGATCAATTTCGGCGCTGCCGCGGCTGCGGGCAGGTCTACTGGTCAGGCTCACATTTTGAAAAGCTGCAGAAACGGATCGAAATCATCCGCTCGCGTTTTGCTGGCAAGACGGCGGGATAAACCGCAGTCTTGTCAGCAGCAAGGCAGCTGGCAAACTCCTCCGCCGATGCAACCGCTAATTCGCGTTCTGTCTCCTTCCATCATGGCAGCAGTTGTTTTGGCCACGGCGAACGCGCAGGGACCGGCGCCGTCGCCGCTGATATCGCTGCCTTCTCCGCCGCCGACGAATGTTGCGGCCGTTGCACCGCGATCGAGTCCGCCACCTGCGCTGACAAAATCTGATTTTGAAACGTTCCTCGACGCGTTGATTCCGTCGCAACTGCAAAATCGCGACATCGCCGGCGCGGTCGCGTCGGTTGTCAAGGACGGTCAGGTGCTTTTCGCAAAAGGCTATGGTTATGCTGATTTCACTGCGAAGAAACCGGTGCTGGCGGATCAAACATTGTTTCGTCCCGGTTCGATCTCGAAATTATTCACCGCGACGGCGGTGATGCAGTTAGTTGAGCAAGGCAAGCTCGATCTCGACCGCGACGTAAACGAGTACGTCGATTTCGCGATTCCAAAAACCTATCCCGAGCCGGTCACGCTGCGACGATTGCTCACACACACCGCGGGATTCGAGGAAACATTGAAGAAATTATTCGTGGCGCACGAGAGCGACATGAAGCCGTTGCGGACATATCTGGTCAATCAAATGCCGCAGCGCATTTTCCCGACCGGCAAAGTTGTCTCGTATTCCAATTACGGATTCACCGTTGCCGGATACATCGTCGAGCGAGTGAGCGGCGAAAAATTCGAGCGCTACATCGACAATCACATTTTAAAGCCGCTCCGAATGACGAATTCGACTTTCGACCAGCCGTTGCCGGTGGCGCTCACCCCGCAAATGTCGCAAGGCTATCTCGCCGCGGCGAAAAAGCCGCGTGATTTCGAATTTGTCCAGGCCGCGCCCGCCGGCGCGCTCAGCACCACGGCCGCGGACATGACGCGCTTCATGCTCGCGTTTCTACAGGATGGAACCGTCGATGGTGTCGCGATTTTGAAACCGGAGACGGTACGACAAATGGAGAATCGCCAATTTGAATTGCACCCGATGATCAACGGATTGGGACTCACGTTTATGGAATACTCGATGAACGGCCAGCGGATCGTCGCTCACGGCGGCGACACCGTTTACTTCCATAGCGACATGGTGTTGGTACCCGACGCGCACGTCGGCTATTTCATTTCCTACAACAGCCTCGGCAAAAATATTGGCGGTGGACGGGGCGAAGTGCTGCGCGCATTTGCGAATCGCTATTTCTCACGTCCGAGCGAACCAAAGGCGAATGTCGATCCAAACACCGCGAAAATGGATGGACGCGCCGTCAGCGGTGTTTACGAAGGGACCCGCCGTGGCGAAACCACCCTTCTAAAATTGCTGGCGTTGCTCGACCAATTCGGCGTGAGCAGTGACAAGGAAGGCGTCCTGACCGTCGAAGGAATGAAAAATCAGCGCGGAGAAACAAAGAAATGGCGCGCGATCGCTCCACTTGTTTACGGCGAGATTGATGGTCCGGAGAAAATTGCCTTTCGCCGCAATCCGTCCGGCGATGTCAGCGAAATGCTTCCTTTCCCCGCGATTTATGAAGGCCAGCGGGTTCCGTGGTACGCGAGCAAGCGTCTCGTTAACCCGGTCGTGGGTGGAAATTTGCTGCTCGTGGTTTTGACCGTTCTGCTCTGGCCGGTCGCCGTCATTGTTCGCAAACGATATCAGCGGCCGCTCTTCACCGCCAAAGCCGACCGCGCTTTGTACTTTCTCTCGCGTATTGTTTGCCTTTGCGAGCTGCTCTTCATTCTTGTTCCCGTGATTGTATTTAGTCGCGGCCTGGAAAATATCGTGCTTCTGGGCGACGCCATCGATCCGTGGCTGCAGGCTCTTCACATCTTCGGCTGGGCCACAACCGCTGGCATCGTCGTCTTGATTGTTGCCTCTATTCGTTTCTTAAGGCTTCCCGGCCATGGATTTTGGTTTCGCGCGCACGCAATCCTGCTTGCTCTCGGCGGAATCGCCTTCGGATTATTTTGCTGGCAATATCACTTGCTGGACGCGTCGCTGAAATTCTAATCGGCGTCGCACCGGTTATGAACTTCACCCGACCGCGAATTTTAATCGCCATCAGCGTCATGACGTTCCGCGCGTCGCTATTTGCTTATGGACCTACCGGTCACGAAATCGTCGGCGGAATCGCGGACAAGCTGATCGCCAATACACCGGTCGCTGAAAAGATCTACACTTTGACGGACGGCATTACCCTCGAGCGCGCGTCCGTCATGGCCGACGAAATCAGAGCCTGGGACAAGAACGGCGTCGAGGATTTGGGGGCTTTTCCGCACTACCGCGACCACCCGGCCATCGACAAGCAACTGCGCGATTTTTGGCGAGCGAACCCACCGACCCAGGACCCGAAGTCACCGGCGCCGTCACATCACTGGTTTCATTACACCGACGTGCCGATTCTCAACGCCCAAAAGTACGCCGACGGAAAAACCGGTCGCAGCCAATGGGACGTCGTCCACATGATCTCCTATTGCGTCGATGTTTTGCGCGGCGAAATCCCGGAAAATAATGCGCGCAAGATCACCAAACCGGTTGCGGTGATTCTGCTGGCGCACTACGTCGGTGACATTCACCAGCCACTTCATGTCGGCGCGGAATACTTCAATCAATCCGGGCAAGCAGTCGATCCCGATAAAAATCAGCCCGGGATCGAAGACGAAGGCGGCAACACGTTCGTGCTGCGGTTGATTCGCGGCAATCCGGAGAAAATGGCTCACCGCGGACTGAAACTGCACGGGTTTTGGGACCAGGACGCCGTGATGGCCAATTTGCCGCCGTTGTCACCGACGCTTTCCAAGGAGGAGCGCTATCGGAAAATTGATCAGGCGAAACGAAAGTTGATCGATCGCTTGGTGAAAGAACAACCGAGGAACTGGCGCGCGCCGGCCAACGTTGCTTTAAAAAATTACGGCGAATTCTGGGCCGACGATATTTTGCCGCTGGCGCGCGAAGCTCATGAGCGCCTGCAATTCATCAATGTCCATGAGATTGTCGATCAGGATCGCAAGGTGATGGCCGGCGATGCGCGCGAAAGGAACGCGCCTGACCACGTCGGCTACGCCGATTGGTCGGCCAAGACTGTCCTCGAAGAATTGCACAAGGCCGGTTGGCGCCTGGCCGATCTTCTTCAACAAACGCTAACATCGACATCGACGACTTCAGCAGCGCCGGACTCGTCCCGTGACGAGCTCGGACAAAAGAAAATCGCGTTCGCTGTAAAGCGAACGCGATTTTCGTCAAACAAACTCTGCGCTGACGATTAAGTCTCCGTCTTTGCTTTGTCTTTCTCGCCTTTGCACTCCGCCTTGAATTTGGCGAACTGCTCTTTGTTCAGGATGGTTTTCGCCTCCTGCGTGTACTTGGCCTCGCTCGCTTCGGAGCAACCGGCTTTGTGGTGTTCTTCCATCGCCGCGTCCATCTTTGTTTTTTGATCAGGCGTCAGGTTGAGACTCGCCAGTGAAACCGTGCAGGCCGGTTTCGCCTCGTTTCCAACTTTCTTGGTGCACTCGCCATGTTCTCCAGCGAACAGCGTGCCCGCTGCAAACATTCCCGCCACTACCAACGCAATGAATTTGGTCATAGTGCAACGTCAGACACCCGCTTACGCGGTGTCGTTCAAATTCAAACGCTAGATCACCCTCACCTCAACCGTCTCCCTGGTAGGGAGAGGAAGTCGCGCAGCGGCAGGTGAGGGTTGAAATTCTTGAATTACGCTTCGGTTTTCTTTACCGATTTATTGCACTCGGCTTTTAACTTGGCGTACTGATCTTTCGAAAGAATGCCTCCAGCTTTCTTGAGAAACGCTTGCCTGCTTTCTTTCGTGCAACCCGCTTTCATGCACTCAGACTGCCACGCTTCGATCTTACTCTTCTGGTCCGCGGTCAGATTCAGACTTGCCAGATTCGTGCACGATTGCTGATTCGACGCGTTCTTCGCGCAACACGCCATGTCGCCTGCTTTGTCTCTTGCGAACGCGGGCAACGCCACCAGCATCGCCGCCGCTATGACTACTGTTCCGATAATTTTAACCATGGTGACCAGTCAGACATACGCATTCTATCCGATGTTCAAACTGGCTGCCGAAAAAGACAAAGCGTTGTGGCGGTGCTTACGCTCCCGCTAGTGCATCAATAATGAACCCAGTCGGCAGTGTCCCGCAGAGCGGCGATTGTTCTCAAGCACCCGTGCGAGCCGCACTGGCATTTAAATAGACGGGCGCTCGCCCCGGCGAGTACCTCTACAACATCTTGTTTACGATCTTTGTTCTTTCAGCGGAAAATTCGACCGGATCCTGCTGAAAGTAATGCTGCAGTTCCGAGTACAGTCTTGGGTGGCGAGCGCGAAACATTATCGGCCGCTCAAAAAAAGCCTCGACCGACACCGCGAAAAATTCTGCTGGATTCGTCGCTCCATAAGTATCGAGCAATGTCGGAATGCCGGTCTCATCAGCAGCACGGAGCGATGCAAACTCGGTTCTCATCACTTCGCGCCAGGCCAACTGCTGTCTGCGCGTCACCAGCGACGGCGTGCCATCTGCCGCTAAATTCTCATAGTCGAGTTGGTGAGCAAATTCGTGCAGGACAACATTCTTACCGTCGGAAGGATCAGCTGCACCGGTCTTCACCGCGTCCCACGCCAGCACCATCGATCCCATCGTGCGGCCAGTCTCGCCTAGTCGAGACATTCTCCCCTCCTCCCAAACCGGGCCTTCAGTCGGGCGTTGTTCGTCTACCAAATAAGTCGAAGGGTAAACGAGAATGGTCACCAGCCGTGGAAAATAATCAGTCCGGCGCCGCAGCAAGAGAAGACAAGCCTGCGCTGCGATCGTCACTCGAATCTCATCATTTATTTCCAGGCCGGCACAACCTTCGAAGCGCTTTTCGGCCAGAAAAACCTGAATGTGATCGAGAAGTTCGGCCTGGTCCACAGCCGAAAGCCGGGCAAAGAACGTAACTCTGCGTTTGATTATCTTCAGCCACTCATTCGGGAAAGGCCGCGCCTTAAGTTGCTTTCGGCGTCGTTCTTTCAAAAAGCCAAAGATCACAGGTAACGGTAATGTCTCGTCGAACGGATGCTTATTGAAAGTGGGAAATAGTCTCGAGCAAACCTCGCCGGCCGCCGAATCAATTTATTGCGGGAAGGACACGGCAGAGGGATATTGACTTCGGGCGTGACTTGAAAAGAATTATCGGAAACGAAAAATAGCAGGAGGAAACGTATGAAAATAGGCGACACGGCACCGGACTTCCAGGCGGAAACAACCGAGGGAAAGATCAGTTTCCACGATTGGGTCGGTAACTCCTGGGCGGTCTTGTTTTCGCACCCAAAGGATTTTACTCCGGTGTGCACGACCGAGCTCGGGTACATGGCGAAGATCAAATCGGAGTTCGATCGAAGGAGCGTCAAGGTGATCGGATTGTCAGTTGATTCCACCGGCGATCATGAAGGCTGGGCGAAAGACATCGAAGAGACGCAGGGACACGCCCCGAATTACCCGATCATTGGCGACTCCGACTTCAAGATTTCGAAGCTCTACGGGATGTTGCCGGCCGAAGTTGCGGGCGACCCGAAGAAGCGCACGCCGGCCGACAACGCGACCGTGCGCAATGTTTACGTGGTCGGTCCGGACAAGAAGATCAAGCTCGTCCTTATTTATCCCATGACCACGGGCCGGAACTTCGATGAAGTGCTCCGAGTGATCGATTCCTTACAATTGACGGCGAAGCATCAGGTGGCCACACCCGTAAATTGGAAGCCGGGCGAAGACGTGATCATCGCCGGCTCGGTCTCCAATGATGAGGCGAAGAAGCGGTATCCCGAAGGTTGGAAGGCGCCCAAACCGTACATTCGGATCGTGCCGCAGCCGAAATAGGCGGTTTCCCTCACCTCAATCGCAGCTCAGCAGCTGAGGGTCGCTTTTCGTCTCGCGTTTCCTTCTCTTTCACGTTAGGACTTCGTCCGGAGGTCTTGCCATGAACACACTCTCAATCTCTCGCCGTAAATTTGCGCATTTGTTAGGCGTTGGTGCCGCCGCCGCGATTGTCCGGCCGCGATTCTCGGTAGCAACAGAACATCCGTCGGCTAAAACCGCCCCAACCGGCTCGGTT
>QHRF01000057.1 GCA_003220055.1 Verrucomicrobiota bacterium
ATTCTGGCCCGCGAGGCCTTTATTAGCTGGCTTGACCGGGAAGGAAAGAATCTGGGAGTGCGATTAGAGCGAGGGGTTTCGCCAGCAGTAAAAGCCGCGGCTGGAAGGCTGGTGGAGGGAAAGGGTCCAGAGATTCTGCGGGAGGTAGCGAAGGTCCATTTTCGGACGGCACACGCGGTTGCGCCGGAGCATTTTGCGGAGCCACCGCCCCGGGAAGAGTGGCGAAAGTAGGGTAGGTCGGGCAGTCAAAAGAGGGTGGGCAAGGTTCCTGCTATAGTTTTTTCCACCTGTTTGGGAATTGTGGAAACTAGACTCCTGGCCTTAAACGCTGATCCGGTCTTCCAGGATCGGGCGCTTGCCATTCTCGACCAGATCGAGTCTTTGGAGACCCAGATTGTGCGGAATCTGTCAGAGGCGGTTCAAGCATTGCTCGAGGAGAATTTCGACGGCCTAATCATTGAAGGCGATGCGGCACTGGCTATCGAGCACGCGACAAATCTGCGGCAGCATTTTCCATCTCTGACCATCGCTTGTTTGTTTCAGAGCGGGCGCCGCTCAGACTTCAGCGTGAGGGCGAAGGAGCAAAATATCGAATTGCTGTCCGGAGCCCGGAGCGATCGACGGTTGGGAGCGACTTTGGCGCGTTTTGTTCGGTCGCTCGATTCGCAAGCAGGCGGAGCTTCGGAAGGAATCGACCCGTGCCATTCGCTGATTGGAAACCTTAATCAATTTTCGGCGGCCGAGATTTTGCAAATGAGCTGCTTAAGCCAGCGAAGCGGACGTTTTACTTTTAAGTCTGGGCGCGGCAACAGCGAGATCTATCTCCAGCAGGGTTCGGTGCGGCATGCAGTGTTCGGTTCAGTCGAAGGAGAGGCGGCGGTGGCTGAGATTTTCCGGTGGCGACAAGGCCGATTCTATTTTGAAGAGGGAATCATCAGCCAAGAGCAAACGGTCAACCGGCCGTGGGCGCATCTGCTGATCGATAATCTGCAAAAGCTCGACGAGACCCTAGAGCTGGTCAGTGTTTAGGACCGTTCCCATGCGCGACAAGAACCTCGAAACGAAGCTGCGTTTAGTCACGTTGCAGCTGGAGAACTGGAAGAAACTCCACGATCTGATTACTTACGGTCTGGATGAGGCGAAGCCGATCATATCCAGTGAGCAAGAACGCCAGTTTACCGAAATCCGCGGCAATCTGTTGCAGGAAATCGAGTACGTTTTTCGCGAACTGAACATGGTTGCGGAGGTCTCGGGCAAAGCAATGAGCGTTTTGCAGCGCGGGGTTTCCGTGCGCGGCGTGCGCGATCTTTCCAAGGAGGAAGTTCGCCGGCTGGAAACGGATTGGAACGGCGTCTTCACCAAAGTCGGTTTGATGCAGGGCCAGCTTAAAGCGCGACGCAAGGATTTGGCTGAGCAGACGGCGTTCAGTTATTACCTGAACCGTCTGTTGCGGCGTCCGGCGACGGCGCACTAAGCCGGATCAGCCCGGGCCCTTAGGCGACTCAGGCCAAAGAATTTACTTTTCTTCGCCAATTGTGCCCGCGATTGTACCCTGGCAAACGATTCATTCTTTGGAAGTATGGCAAAGCTTACGAAACGCGACATCGTGGTTGCGATTAGCAACCAGACCGGAATGGTGCAACACCAGGTCTTCGACATTGTCCAGCGCACCCTCGACAAAATTACTGACAGTTTGGCCAACAACGTTCCGGTCGAACTGCGCAACTTTGGAATTTTCCAACCGCGATTGACCAAGCCGCGGGTGGGACGAAACCCAAATCAACCGGGTAGCAGTTTCGTCATTCCATCGCGCGCGACCGTGAAATTCAAGGCCGGCAAGGTAATGCGACAGCGCGTCGAAAAATTGTCCCGCGAGTTAAAGGAAGCCGCGGCCAAGAAGGCTCCGGCGGCGGCGACGCGACCCAACGGTCAGTAAATTGCGCCAGGATCGACATCTTCGCCGGTGGCGATTTTAAGATGTCGATTCGAGAAGGTGACGAATGGCCTGTTCGAGCCGGTCGAAATTGATCGGCTTGGTGAGATGTTCTGAAAATCCGGCATCGCGCGCTTTGTTCACGTCGGTTTCCATTCCGAAACCGCTCAGCGCGATTCCAGGTAAGCCTTTGCTTTTTCGCAATTCGCTCATCAACTCGTAACCGCTTCGGTCGGGCAGGCCGATGTCGCTAATCACCAAATCGAAATCCTCCTGCTCCGTTTTTTCTAAGGCGGCGCCTGCGGAGTGTGCAACGGTTATATCGTAGCCGCGGCGTTCGAGCATCATTTTCATTCCGGTGCAGGTATCAGCGTGATCGTCGACGACAAGAAGTCGGTGGCGACGTGAAATGGTTTTCTTGTCGTCCGGGACGCTTGGGCGTTCGCCATCCGCGCCGTTTTCCGCGGGAACCGGCGCGGCAACGGTTTTCAGTTGAACTACGAAAGTCGAGCCTTTGTCTTTCCCTGGACTTTCGACATGAATTTTTCCACGGTGGGCATCTACCATCGCTTTGGAAATGGCGAGGCCAAGTCCAAGGCCGCCAAAACGGCGGGTAATGGAAGTTTGTCCCTGCTCGAAAGCGTTGAAGATTTTTTCGATCTTGTCCGGCTCGATCCCGATTCCGGTATCGGTGATACGAACTTCAATTTCGTCCGGCAGAATATTCGACGTCGCGATCGTAATTCGGCCGTTGGTGGGCGTAAATTTGACGCTGTTTTTGACCAGATTCCAAAACACCTGCTGTAGTCGCGCCGGGTCGCCCTCCACATGGACGCCTTGAGCGTCGAGTTCAAATTTTACCTCGATTGATTTTTTGGCCAGGTCCTCACGGCAAATTTCGTAGGCGCGTCGCAGGATTTCGTGCACGTCAACAACTTCAAAACTGAGTTGCAATTTGCCTTTGGCGATGCGTGTCACATCCAGCAAGTCGTCGATCAAGCGGGCTTCCAGTTCAACATTGCGCCGGATCACTTCGAGAGCTTCCCGCAGTTTGGGCGAACGGGGGCTGGTCGCCTCCAATTCGCCGACCATCGCGATCACAGGGGAGAGAGGGTTGCGCAATTCGTGCGAAAGAAGCGCGAGGAACTGATCTTTGGCCGCGTTCGCATTGATCAGCTCCTGCCGGAGAGTGACGTCGCGAGTCCTGTCGTCCACCAAGTAAAGGACGCCTTGAATCGTTTCGTCGGCCGCTTGCAAACGCAAAAGTGTAACGTTGACGAAGTGAGTCATGTCCCCTTCGTCCCGAAATGGTTGCTCGATCAGCTGAAATGGCGTGCCGAAGGAGAGAACCCGCTCAATCGCATCAACCGGTGCAATCTTCACATCGTCGTAGGTCGCGCCGACGATCTCGCGGCTCTGGCTTAAGCCGCCGAAGCGTTGCGCCATTTGGCTAAATGCTTCGTTGGCCTGCAAAAATTTCTTCGAGGTCGGATCGACAAAGGCGATGCCGACCGGCATGTTGGCGAGGATCTTTTCGCTGAAAATAACTTCGCGCTCGATCCGGCGGGCGGCTTCCGTTTGGCGGCGATAAAAAATTCCACCAAGCCAGGCAAAGATTGCAGCAAGTCCCATCAGCAAGCCCGCCAGCACGGCCATGTTGCCAATCAGATCATGCACCGGTTTGTAAGCGACGGCTTTGGGCTGTCGGACTACAACGGTCCATCCGGTCGACTCGACTAGACTGAACGAATAGAGATTGCCGGCGAGCTCGAGGTTTCCATTTTTAGTTTCGCTGATCTCTCTCGGTACAATCGATTCTGCCCCGGAGGATGTCCCCGGGTTTGGCCGAAAGTCGTTCGTAAATAGCGGTTGCCTGGTTTGATCGATGACCTGGCAGGTTGATTGGTCGGCGAATGGGATGGTGGAAAGACGGCGGCCGATTCGCTCTACCAAGACTGAGACGCCGAGATAGCCGGCAATATTTTTATCGGGCGTGCGCACCGCGCCCACGATGTCGGTGACCGTTCGCTTGTCGGAAAAACGGGGATGGACCGGCGAAACGAAAGCGCCTGAAGTTTTATCCGCACCGGGCTGCCACAGGTTCGAATCCAAATCCTTTCCGATCATCGCCGGGTCATAAGGAATTGAAGCGATCAATCGTCCGTCGCGACCGGTGAGGAACATTCCATCGATCCGCGGGTGCGAATAAAATGTCGTGCCGATCCATTGCTGGGCCGCTGACTGCTGATTCGATGAATTCAGAATCCGCGAGACGTCAGGAAGCGTTTGGTAGTAATCGATGATCCCCTGAGTCCGGCTGAGGTCATCACCGACGAGGCGGCTGATGAGCTGGACAAAGGTTTGTCGGTCGCGCAAAATTTTCGACTCGAGCCTGGGGCCGAGAACGGTGTAAGAGACGAAGAGTATTACGATCGAAGGCACCCATCCGGCCAAAAGGATCGAAACGACGATGTTGAAGCGTTCAAACCGATCGTGCCGGGCTTTCTTCGGGAGGTATCGCAATGGCATACCGCTGGGTAACCAAAGATAGCATATCAGCAGAGCGCTTGCCGCTCACCCTTTCCGGGACCTGATTATTCGCCCCGGCGAATCGCCTCGTTCAATCCGTTTGCTTCCGTGCGAATGAGGCCAATATCTGCCCGGGTGAGGGCCTCAGGCGATTTGCCCAAGATCGGCTGCAATTTCTTTATGCTGGCGCGAATCTTTTCAAAAAGCGGCAAGTGGGCAACCGTCGGCGGCAGCGTTTTCAATTCAGCGCCGAAGTAGTCGGCCAGATCCGGCTGCGCCAAAAGCTTCGCGCGCGGCGGAGAGAATTCTGTTTCCACAGCTCCCGCCGAAATCTCCAAGCCGCGCAACCAACCGCCGAGACTGATCAGGTGTGCCATCTTCTCGTCGCGCAATTCGATCATTGCTTGTTCGACATCTGTTTGGGTTGCGATCAGTTCCTGGCGCACTTGCTGCCATGCACCGCGCCGGCCGAGCTCAGTGACGCTCGCGCTGTGGCGCATCACCCGATCGCCCACGCCCAGGGCGCGCGCTTGTTCCATCAAGACGCGTCCGAAATTTTCGACCAGATTCTTCCTTTCCGCTTCGACAATCAGAAAGCCATCGGCAATCAATCCGCCAAAAACTAATCCTTTATGCTCGCGGCCGGCGACGATTGATTGCGGAAGCTCCCGCTTCAATTGATCGAACGGTAGTGGCCGAAGCTGGTCGAGCTGGGCAAAGATCCTTTCGATCGAAGGCGCGGTGTAGGCATTGACGCCAAGCTCTTCCCGTTCGTGTTGCTTGTCTTCGGTTGGTTCTTCTTGATGCTCGCCAATTGCTGCTGACACCAATGTCAGCGCGACCAAGATCGACACCGTGCGGATTTTGACGCGCCTTGGCTCTGTTTTGCGGAGGCAATCGCGCCATTTTTGATTTGACGCTGGCAACGGAAACGCCATCATGCGCACCTGCTGTCTTAATAACTGGCAGCCAACCTTATGCAAGGAAGCCTCGGCTATGTGATTTGGACGGCGTGTTACCTCGCCGTGCTCCTCGGCCTCTCTGCTTACGGCGTTCACCGGTATTTCATCATTTATCTCTTCCTGAAAAACCGCAAACGCGCGGTGGTTCCGGCGGGCCGGTTTCGGCAGCTGCCGCGAGTGACCGTTCAGCTTCCGATTTTTAACGAAATTTACGTAGTGAAGCGCCTTTTGCGCTCGGTCAGCGAGCTCGATTATCCGAGAGAATTGTTGCAGATCCAGGTCCTGGACGATTCCACCGACGATACACGGGAAGTGACTGCTTCGTGCGCCGAAGAATTGCGGCAGCGCGGCTTCGATGTTCAGCTGATTCATCGCGTTGATCGGACCGGATTCAAAGCGGGAGCGCTCGCAGCCGGACTCGAATCGGCCGCGGGCGAGTTTGTTTGCATCCTCGACGCCGATTTCGTTGCGCCGCCAGATTTGCTTCAGCACACGATCCATTTTTTCACCGATCCAAAGATCGGCATGATCCAATCCCGCTGGGGTCATTTAAATCGCGGCTACTCGCTGCTCACGCGGATGCAGGCCATGTTTTTGGACGGCCATCTCTTGCTCGAGCAAACGGCGCGCAGCCGGAGCGGACGCTTTTTTAATTTCAACGGCACAGCCGGGCTTTGGCGGCGCTCTTGCATCGAGGAGGCCGGGGGTTGGCAGCACGATACTCTTTGCGAAGATCTCGATCTGAGCTATCGCGCCCAACTCGCGGGTTGGAAATTTATCTTCCTTCCCGACGTCGTGACGCCGGCCGAGTTGCCGGTGGACATGAATGGTTTCAAGTCCCAACAGCATCGCTGGACCAAAGGCTCCATTCAGACCTGCAAAAAACTCTTGCCCCGGATCTGGCGCAGCGAGCTGTCTTTCGCGATTAAGGCTGAAGCGACCGGTCACCTGGTCTCGAACTTTGCGTATCTGCTCCTCGCCTGTTTGTGTGTGCTCTTGCATCCATCGACGGGCGGGCCACAGAGCGGCTGGATGCGCACTCTCTTGATCGACATTCCGATTTTTCTTACCGCGTCGGTGTCGGTGGCAATGTTTTATGTCTGCGCGCAACGCGAGCTTCACCCGCGCACGTGGATGAAACAGATGTTGCTTCTTCCATGTTTGCTTGCGCTCGGCATCGGTCTTTCCCTCAACAACGCGCGCGCGGTCCTGGAAGCGATCTTCAATCACAAATCGGATTTTACGCGGACACCGAAGTACGGGATCGAGCGAAAATCGCAGGCGTGGCGGAGTTGCAAATATCGGCCGCTAAAATCGGCGCTGCCGATCGCAGAACTGGCCTTTGCCATCTACTTCAGCTACTTTGTCTGGTTCGCGATTGCCCACCGGCAGTTCCTGTCGGTACCGTTCCTGCTCATGTTTCAAGGCGGGTTTTTCTATGTCTCCCTTTCGTCGCTCCTGCCTTGGTCGCCGAAATTCACCTTTGGTGCTTCCCGCTCTCCTTCGCCAATTCCCGCGTGACAAGACGCGTTTCTGGAGTATGAGAGCGCGGATGTTTCGTTCCTCCGCCCTCGCTGTTGCGCTGATTTTGTGCGCTTTGCCACTTCGCGCCGTTACTGTCCCAGCCCCGACTCTTTCCACTCGCGTGGTCATCAGCGTCCGGGATCAAAAGCTGATGCTGATCGAGAATGGAACGATTGCAGCAACCTACCCGGTTTCGACGTCGAAGTACGGATTGGGGGACGGCTGGGGCAGTCTCACCACTCCACTTGGATTATTGCAGGTCGCGCAAAAAATTGGTGACCACGCGCCTTTTGGTGCGGTTTTCCATAATCGTCGCTGGACCGGTGAGATTCTGCAGCCGAATACTCCCGGGCGCGATCCGGTGATGACCCGCATTATTTGGCTGCGCGGACTGCAAGTCTCGAATGCACATGCTTTCAAGCGCTGCATCTACATTCACGGAACGAACGAAGAGAAGACGATTGGCCGGCCGGCCAGTTACGGCTGCATCCGCATGCGGTCGAACGACGTGACCGCACTTTACAACCAGCTTCCGATCGGCACTCCAGTTGAGATTGTTCAGGACCGCTTGCCAAAAGCTTCGAAGATGGCCGATCCCGAAGTTTACGGTTTTGACGCTCCCGCTTCGGCTTCAGCGCTGAGAAAAGATTCTTCGCAGACCAAGGTTGCGTCCGGGCCGCGGGCCTGATTCAAGATCGACATCTTGACATTTTATCAGTCTGCACGACCATCTACGCCCCGTAAATTTTCGGGACTAAGCCATGGCCAATACGAAATCTGCAGCCAAACGTTCCCGGCAATCACTCGCGCGCGCTAACCAAAACCGCAGTGTGCAAACGCGGCTGCGCACGTTACAAAAGCGAGTCCGCAGTGCGGCCAACCCTGACGCAGAACAAATTAGGGGACTGATTTCAGCACTCGATAAAGCGGCCAAACGCGGCATTATTCATCGTAACGCCGCCGATCGACGCAAAGCGCGGCTTAACGCTTTGATTCGCGTCAAAAAATAACTCGTCCGGACAACGATTGTCCGATTGCGCGGCTGGATCCGAATCAGCTTTGCAACTCCCGCAGGACGGCTAAATTTCTCCCAATGATTCCTGCTCTTCTGCTCGTTGCATCAGCGATTCTTTTTCGCATCCTGGTTGGCTTTTTTGGACCAGTCGACGCTGTCGGTTGGATGAACTTCACGCCGCTGGCTGCGATCGCGCTTTGCGGCGCGGCTTATTTCCCGGCTCGCTACAAGCTAACCATTCCAATGGTTTCACTGCTCTTGTCGGATGTGGCTTTGAACGTCTTTCATTATCACGCGTCGCTGGGGAGCCCATTCGTCATCTCGCATTACGTGGGATTTGGGCTCATTGGTTTGCTCGGCTGGTCGCTGCAAAACCGCGCTTCGTTGAAGACGCTGCTGCCGGCTTCAATCGCAGCGTCGCTGATCTTTTACTTCGTCACGAACTGCGTCTCATGGGTGTACGAGCCGGGTTATCCGAAGACGTTCGCTGGTTTCGTGCAGGCGCAAACCATCGGGCTGCCGGTTTACAACGGCACGACGCCTGCCTGGATGTTTTTGCGCAACTCGCTTCTCGGCGATCTCTTTTTCACAGCGTTGTTCGTGGCGTGCATGAGTCTCGGGCGAAAAACCAGTCGGGCGCGCGCTGGAGCCACATTGCCTCGCGTCGCCTAAATTTCGATGCAGCGGGCCGAGCAACGCGACGAGGTCGAGATGCTCGCGCTGATGCTCTTGATTCGGCGTTTCGAGGAACGCGCGAGCCAGCAGTATCAAGCGCAGAAGATCGGCGGCTTCTGTCATCTTTACATTGGGCAGGAGGCTGTGGTCGTTGGCGCAGTCGCCGCCGTTCGCGATGACGACTACATCATCACTGCTTATCGCGATCACGGCCACGCGCTTGCCCGCGGCACGAGCCCAAATGCGTGCATGGCCGAACTTTTTGGCAAAGCAACCGGCTGTTGCCAAGGGCTCGGCGGCTCGATGCATTTTTTCGACAAGAAAAATCACATGTACGGCGGGCACGCGATTGTTGGCGCGCACGTTCCGCTTGCCGCGGGAATGGCGTTTGCCTCGAAATATCGCGAGGAAGATCGCGTCACAATTTGTTTCTTCGGCGACGGCGCGATCAATCAAGGCTCCTTCCACGAAGCGTTGAATCTGATTGCGCTCTACAAACTGCCAGTCGTCCTGATTTGTGAAAACAACCTCTTCGCCATGGGCACGTCGGTGAAAAGATCCACGTCGCTGAAGCAAATCGTCGATCGCGCCGAAGGCTACGACATCCCCGGGGACATCGTCGACGGGATGAATTTCCGCGAAGTGCGCGACAAACTGAGCGAAATCGTCACTTCGATCCGTAAAGATCCGCATCCCGCATTTGTTGAAATCCGCACCTATCGCTATCGCGGACATTCGATGTCGGACCCGGCCAGTTATCGAACCAAAGACGAGCTGGAGAAATATCGGCTGGACGATCCGATCATTCGTCTACGCGCCCAGCTCACGCGTGAGGGCAAACTGACCAACGAACAATTCGACGCGCTCGATAAGAAAGCGAAGGAGACTGCGCTAGCGGCGGTGAAATTCGCGGAGAGCAGTCCGGAGTTGCCGGTCGAGAAGGTCTACGACTATGCATACTTGAACGGACCGATGGAGCCGGGCCGCCCACGGCCCGCGGACCTTGAGCAGAAACGGCGCGAGGGCGCGCCAGCTCCAAAGGCACAGTCATGAGGGAAATCACTTACCGTCAGGCTCTGAACGAAGCGCTCGCCGAAGAATTGGAACGCGATCCGAATGTTTTTCTGATGGGCGAGGAAGTCGCTGAATACCACGGCGCTTACAAAGTGAGCCAGGGATTGCTCGAACGGTTTGGACCGAAGCGCGTCGTCGATACGCCGATCAGCGAAAACGGTTTCGCCGGACTCGGCGTCGGCGCAGCCATGGTCGGTTTGCGCCCGATTATCGAATTCATGACCTTAAGCTTTTCGCTGGTCGCTTTCGATCAGGTCGTGAACAACGCGCCAAACATGTTCATGATGTCGGGCGGCCAGTTCAATATCCCGATTACATTCCGCGGCCCGAATGGACCCGCGCACCAACTTGGCGCGACCCATTCGCACGCGACGGAATCTCTGTATGCCAACGCGCCCGGCCTGAAGGTTTGCACGCCAGCTACGCCGCGCGATGCCAAGGGTTTATTGAAAACGGCCGTGCGCGACGACAACCCAGTTCTCGTTCTCGAAGCGGAGCTTCTCTACAGTTCGAAAGGAATGGTCGAACCACCCGATGCAGAGGTGCTCATTCCACTCGGCCAGGCCGACGTGAAACGCGAGGGCAGCGATGTCTCGATTATTTGTTACGCCCAAACGGTTCCACTTGCGATCGCGGTCGCCGCTCAGCTCGAGGAGGAAGATATTTCCGCGGAGATTGTCGATCTTCGCTCGATCAAGCCGCTCGATGAGGCCACCATTTTCAATTCGGTGTCCAAGACCCACCGCGCGGTGATTGTCGAACAAGATCGTCCCTTCTGCGGTGTGGGCGCCGAAGTTTGTTACCGCATCCAGAAAAATATTTTTGATCAGCTTGACGCACCAATCATGCGCGTTTCTCAAGAGGATGTGCCGATGCCCTACAACGAGCGACTTGAGAAATTTGTCTTGCCCAATGCGGACAAGCTAATGGCCGCGGTGAAAAAAGTCTGCTACGCCTAACGAGCCATGCCCGAAGTTCAAATGCCGAAATTGAGCGACACCATGACCGAGGGGACGCTCGTCTCGTGGAAAAAGAAAAAGGGCGACAAAGTTTCGGCCGGCGAAGTCATTGCTGAAATCGAAACCGACAAGGCGACGATGGAATGGGAATCGCCCGAGGACGGAACGCTCACCGAAATTTACGTGGAAGAAGGCGGGAAGGTGAACGTTGGCGATAAAATCGCGTTTATCGGCGGCGAAGGCGAGGAAGCTCAAAAAAAAGAAGAAAAAAAGGAACCGGAAAAAAAGGAAGAGAAGTCCGAGGAAAAAACGGAAAAACCCGCGCCGACTGAGAAAAAAGAAAAAGAAACTGCGCCGCCACAGGAAAAGAAGAAACCGCCGGCTCGGACCGAAGAGGCTCGAGTTAAAGCGTCACCGGTCGCGCGGCGGGTTGCGGCCGAGCTCGGTGTCGACCTTGCGAGCGTGAAGGGGACAGGTCCCGAAGGTCGGGTCACTGAAACCGATGTCCGCGCGGCAGCAAAATCTGTGGCCGTGGTCGCTGACCGCGGTGGTGCAAAACCGCAACCAAAACCCGTTCCTTCAATCAAGGCCGGCGAAGGTGCGCGCATTCAACTTTCCGGGATGCGCAAAATCATCGCGCAACGTCTGGTGGAAAGTCTTGGCCCGATTCCGCATTTCTATCTCACGATCGAGATCAACGCCGCGCCACTGATGGCTGCGCGCGAAGAATTGAAATCGGCCGGCGAAGGCGCGGACACCTCGAAAATCACAGTGAACGATTTTGTTTTGAAAGCGGCGGTGCAGGCGGCGGTCAAAGTTCCGCGAGCGAATGCTTCGTTCGACGGCGACGCGGTTGTCCAGTATGCCGATGTCGATCTTGGGATCGCGGTCGCGATCGAAGACGGATTACTCACGCCGGTGATTCGCGCGGCACAAAACAAATCGCTTCGCGAAATCAGCGAGCAAGTAAAAGACCTTGCCAGTCGGGCGCGGAACAAGCGAATGAAGCCTGAGGAATTTCAGGGCGGCACGTTCACGGTTTCAAATCTTGGCGGCATGGGGATCGACAGTTTCTCAGCCGTAATCAATCCTCCGCAAGGATTCATCCTCGCCATCGGCAAGGTCACCAAGGTTCCGGCGATCGACGAGAGCGACAAGATCGTCGTCGGCCATCGAATGTCGATCACGATGAGCTGCGATCATCGTGTGATCGACGGCGCTTTGGGCGCGGAGTATTTGAAAGAACTCCGCCACCTTCTCGAAAACCCGGCGCTGTTATTGGTATGATGCGGAAATCAGAGCGCAGGCCGCTCGCGTGAAGCGATTTCCCATGTCATAAAATCGTCCAGGGTCTGCCGTGTTTGTCGGACCGCAAACGCCAGGACAACTGCATCATCGGCAAAACCGAGGCCGGCAATCCAATCGGGGATAAGATCGAACGGATTCAGGATGTAAATGATCGCTCCGACTATCATCACGAGATTTTGTAGAGGCACATTGCGGTATTCGCGGCGGTAATACGCGCGAATCAAACGCAACATCGCCTGAAAGTAGGCCCAAAGATCCTTGAACGGGTCTCTTGGTATCGTTGGAGCTTTTTTTACCGCTTCCTTAAAGAGTTGACGTAATCGTTCCGGATCTTTGGCATACGACCGAGCGTTGGTTAGAGCTTGCGAGAAAGCCGGACTACGAGGCGCCCTTTTCGGAGAGATGTCGTCCTTCTTTGGGGCTGATAATCTTTCCGCTCGTGACTTCAGTTGTCTCGCTCGCCTCATATCGTTTTATAGTGAGAGCCAGTTTTGGCACACTCGCAATGGCTGTGTTCTTGGCGAAACTGGAAAACCGCTGCCTGCCTATCAGGTGGCGGTTTCCCACGCCATGAAGTCGTCCAAAGTTTGGCGGCTTCGGCGAACGGCGAGCGCCAGAACGGTTGCGTCATCAAGAAAGCCGAGTGCCGGAAGTGCGTCCGGAATTAGATCGAGCGGATTTACGACGTAAATGATGGCCGCGATGATTACGACCAGCGTGCTCTCGTGGACGTCACGATAGTCACCTTGAGAATAGGCGCGGATCAAACGGAGCATGGCCTGAAAGTATGGCCACGTTTCTGCAAACGGATCCTTCGGCATCGACGCGGCCTGCTTTGCCGCTTCCTGAAAGAGCGACTGCAACCGTTGAGGATTTACGACGTAGGTCTTCGCGTTTTTCACCGCCTGGGCGAACTCCGCTTCGAGGCGCCCTTTTAAGACTGGGCTCTGGTTTTCCTTCGTTGCCGAGGGTTTCTTTTTGCGTGATCCTGTTTTCTTCTTCGCTTTTCTCATTCCGGGCTATCAAAGCACTGCGAATTGTTCCTGAGAAGTCGATTGTCTTGAATTATTTGAATTGTAAGATCGACAAGTAGCTAGCGCGCGTTCGCTGGCAAATTGCCTGATGGAAAATTCGTCCGACGAAAAACAGTTGGAGGCAACGTCGTTTGTCGTGCACGCGACCCGCGGAGTGATTCGCGACCAGAACACCCGCCGGAAAGCGATGCTGGTTTTGCTCGCGCTCGCGCTCTTGTTGCTGATTTTAGGTTTTACAATTTTGGCGCCGGCCTTGAATCCGCGGGAACACCCGTGGCGGGTCATTTTCTTTTGGATCGCCTGCATCTGGCTCACTTTTACCGCGCTGTTGCTTGCGCTCTTCGATCTGCTGGTCCTGCGATTGCAAGCGCGGCAAGCGGAGCGCGCGTTGCGCGAAAGATTGGACGAGGCCCGCCTTCGCCAAGGCTCTGGCGTGGCAGAGCAACGGACAAGATCGACATCAAAGGATTGACCGCCAGGTGAAGGACGGTTGGAAGACCCGCGAACAGATGGAAGCAACCGAGCGCACCACCCTCGCGCCGTTCGCGCAAAAGTCCGGCGACTCGCGCGGACGAAAGTATCGGGAGCAAAGCCACGCCTACCGGACCGAGTTTCAACGCGACCGCGCCCGCATCATTCATTCGCGCGCATTTCGCCGGCTCGAATATAAGACGCAGGTTTTCTTGAACGGCACCGGCGATCATTTGCGAACGCGGCTGACCCATTCAATTGAAGTGGCGTCGATCAGTCGGACGATTGCCCGCGCGCTCGCGCTGAATGAAGATTTGGCGGAAGCGATCGCGCTGGCACATGATCTCGGGCACACGCCGTTCGGCCATTCCGGCGAAGAAATTTTGGCCGAATGCATGCGCGACCACGGCGGATTCGAACACAACCGGCAAAGTTTGCGGGTAGTCGAATTGCTCGAGAACGCGTATCCGGAGTTCCCGGGATTGAATTTAACTTTCGAGGTCCGCGAAGGTTTGCAAAAGCATCGGGATTTTTACGGAGCGACGTCACCGGGCGGAGAAAAATATAAATGCCCGTCGCTCGAAGCACAGATCGCGAATCTGGCGGACGAAATCACCTACTACAGCCACGATCTCGACGACGCGGTTGATTTTGAAATTCTGAACGGTGAACAGCTGGAGCAAAATCTGGTTTGGCGACGGAGCGAACGCAATGTGCTCTCGCGTTATCCGGACGCGCGTGAGCCGGAGCTGCATAAATTGATCATTCGCGACATCATCGACGTGCAAGTGCAAGACGTTGTCGGGACGAGTGCGACCTCAATTTCCAAGGCGAATCCAAAAAGCCCGGATGACGTTCGCAGGCAGGAAGCTCCCCTCATTCGTTACAGTGAAGAGCTGCAGGAAGCGAACGCCGCGCTGCGAAAATTTCTTTACGCCAACGTTTATTACCATCCGCGAGTGGCGAAAGTGAACCAGCGCGCGTGTGAGATGCTGCGAAAAGTTTTCGAGAGCTACATGGCCGATCCGCACCAGCTCGGCGAAGTCGCAACCAAGCGGATCGATCAAGAAGGTTTGCATCGCACGGTCTGCGATTACGTGGCGGGAATGACCGATCGTTATTTGATGGAAGAGTACGCGCGGATCACGGGCGAGCGGGATTCTTTGCAGCAGGTGGGCGCGGTTCACCCGAACCGCCCGGGCGGTTGAGGTCAATCGCCCCTACCTTAAACCGCGGCGCTGCCGATTTCGTCCTGCAAATAAGTGATCAACAGCCGCAGCCGTTGGTTGAGGGAGGATTCTTCCAGCATGCGCTGTCGCCGGAGGGGATCGTCGACGAAAGTTGAAGCAACCAAATCGGCGAGCATTTCGAGATCGCCGAGCTGGGCAAGATAGCGGTCAACTTTTGGCGGGAGCCGGCGCTCGGCCCGTTTTAATTTGCGATAAAGCTCGAGAACTTTTTCGCCGAGCGCTTCCGTCTCAACCGTCGCGGTGTCGTTGCGCGATTCGATGATGTCGATCCTGGCAATCGGGAACGGCGTTTCTTGTTGGAAACTTGAGAAACGGACGCGATGCAAACCCTGGAGAACGAGATTCGAAGTGCCATCGTCGCGACCGACGCAGGCGCGGATGAGACCGACGGTAGCGAAATGAAAGAAATCTTCCGGAGCGTGCCATTCCGGACAGCTCGGTTTGATCAGCGTCACACTAAACATGCGGTCGCGTTGGAGCGCGTGTTCGAGCATCTTGCGATAACGCGGCTCGAAAATATAAAGCGGCAACAGCGCATGCGGAAAAAGGACCGCACCCGGCAACGGCATCACCGGCACTTCATCGGGTAAATCTACCGACCCATTTTTCACTTTCGATTTCCGTCCCTAGATTAATATCCTTCTTTGAATGCAATTGCGCGAGGGCTTTAATCTAAATTAGCACACGGCGGTGTGCGCGAGCTGTTTGCGGCGGCTACTAATCTCGGGTGCCCGGCTTCCCTAGCCGCATTCGCTGCCGCTCAGCGGCTCCCGCGGTAAAGTTGGCGCACTTGTTATTTGAATGAAAGGAGCGCGCCAACGCCTCAACCAATTTCAACGCCGCAGCGCGGAACGCAACAGTTCGATCGGCAATTGTCCTTCGACTTGTGCTTGGCGAAGTGAACCGTAATTAAGAACGGATCCGTAGCTGGCGAGCAGCAAACGCGAGATTGCGCCGAGTCTGCCGATGCCCATCGCGCTCACCGAAAGATCGACACCTTTATTCATCACAAAATCGACAAGGCGAGCGAGCTCGGCCGGGGTATCGGTGCGCGTTGCGACTTTGAAGATGTCGGCGCCGTGCGCTTTGGCTGAAGCTGCCCTGGCACCCAAGCTGCGCGGCGATGGTGTAGATTTGAAATCATGGAACGAAAGAATCCGGCGGACATGTTGTTTTCGGGCGCGCTCAAGCAGAGATTTAAATCCCCGCGTCGAACGCAGTTCGACGTCGAGATATTTGGCGTACGGCAAAAAACGCAAAAGCAAGTCGAGCCGTTGCTGGAACGAAAGATTATTCGCGCCACCTTCGCGTGGGTCGCGGGCGGTGACGATGACCGGCGCGGGCTCGCCACGGCGAGTGTCGCCGCGGCGACCGGACAAGATCGACATCTTGCGCTCGAGTGGATCGAGCATGCCGCAGAGATGGTCGAGTCGAAGCTCAAAAAGGTCCGGCGGCTGATGCATGGTAACGGCGAAACGGAGATCGGCGGGCGAGGCGATAACACCAACGATAAGCTGGTTCGCTTCTTTGACCGGCCTGCGCGTTATCATATAATTAGCAATTCCAAAAACGAACCATCCCGGCCGTGATCATGGATCTGGGGGCAAAAATAGTGCCGCTTCGAAACGTACTATATATAGAGACAGAATTCGGGCGGGCGGCGCTCGCTTAATCATCCGGTGTGTGGCGCGCAAGCATCCGCTCGACGTATTTGGCCAGAATGTCGAATTCAACGTTGACCAAGGCGCCGACCTCGACCTTGTCGATGTTGGTGTGCCGCTTGGTGTGGGGAATGATCCAGACGGCGAAGCTCTTCGCTAAAAGCTCCGCGATTGTGAGACTGATCCCGTTGATCGCGACCGAGCCTTTGTAAGCCGCATAATGCGCGAAGTCCTTCGGTAGATCCACCTCGAGCCGATAATCTTCTCCGGTTCTCTCAAACGAAATCGCTTTGGCGCTGCAATCGATGTGGCCTTGGACAAAGTGACCGCCCATCGGCGCCCCGGCGATGAGTGCGCGTTCGAGATTTACCGGACTGTCCCGTCGCAGTCCCTTTAAGTTGGTGCGATCGAGCGTTTCTTCGAGAAGGTCGAATGTGAGTTGGTCGCCGCGATGCGCGCTCACCGTTAGACAGCAACCGTTCACCGCTACGCTATCGCCGACCGCAACCGCGGCCGCGAGCTTTGGCGCGGTCAGCTGCAATTGAGTGCCCCGGTCGCTCATCCGAATCCAAAGCACGCAACCTACCTCTTCGATCAATCCGGTGAACACACGGTTACTTTTAGCGCCGGAACTGGGCAAGATCGACAACTTGTTTGCACTCCGGTCGGGGTGAACTTAATTCCTCCGAAATTGTGCGCGCCCAGCTCGTTTTGAAATTCGCGATTTGCGCCGCGTTGATCGTGATTACGTGGGCGGTTTTCGGCCAGACGGTCGGCCATGAATTCGTCAACTTCGACGACCCGATTTACGTCAGCGAAAATGACCACGTTCGTGCCGGACTGAGCTGGCAGGGCGTTGCTTGGGCGTTCACCCACATCCATTCCCATAATTGGCATCCGCTAACGACGATCTCGCACATGTTGGATTGCCAGCTTTTCGGTTTGAAGCCGGGTGCGCATCATTTTGTGAATGTGCTGTTGCACAGCGCGACCGCGGCCCTTCTTTTTTTCTTGCTCGCGCAATTCACGGGCAGTCCGAGCTCGCCGCAGGACGAGTCCGTGTCGCCGCGGCGACCGGACCGGACTGGCGCTATCGGGAGCAGCGCATTCGTGGCTGCGGTTTTTGCAATTCACCCGCTCCATGTTGAATCCGTCGCCTGGATTTCGGAGCGGAAAGACGTCTTGAGCGGTTTGTTCTTTGTCCTGACGCTGCTCGCCTATTTTTACTACACGCGAAAACCGAACATCGGCCGCTATCTGTCGGTGTCGATCTTGTTCGCGTGTGGTTTGATGTCGAAGCCGATGTTGGTGACGCTTCCGGTCATTCTGTTATTGCTCGACTATTGGCCGCTCAAACGCCTTTCCGGTCCGAGCGCGCGGAGGGTTCTAGTTGAAAAAATTCCACTCGTCATTTTGTCGATCGCCTCTGCCGTCGGGACCCTCGTTGCGCAAAATGAAGGAATCGGATTGGTCCGGCTCGAGGTGCTACCCCTCTCATGGCGAATCACCAACGCTCTGGTGGCTTGTCTTGTTTACATCTGGCAAATGATTTGGCCGGCCAATCTCGCCCTCGCCTACCATCATCCGGGCAAACTTCCGCTTTGGCAGGTTGCCGGCGCGGCGGCCTTATTGGTAGCGGTTACGCTCGGCGTTTTCGCGCTCAGAAAACGAAGTCCCTATCTGGTCGTCGGATGGTTATGGTATTTGGTTATGCTTGTCCCCGTGCTCGGTTTGATTCAAGTCGGCGGCCAAGCGCATGCTGATCGCTATACTTATCTACCGCAGATCGGGCTCTCCCTCGCGGTCACCTGGGGGGTTGTCGATCTTGCCAGGTTCTGGCGCTACTATGGGGCTATCCTTGGCGCAGCGGCCGCAATCATAATAAGTGCGCTCGCCTTGCGTGCAGCGAACCAGGTTTGGTACTGGCACGATAGCGAAAGGCTTTGGCGACACGCCCTGACCGTGACCACCGAGAATGACGTGGCTCATCTTGGTCTTGGCCAGCTTCTGCTGGACCAAGAACGCCTGGACGACGCGATTACCGAACTACAGATCGTGGTCGCTCGTCACCCAAATGATGTCGACGCAAGATTGAAACTCGCCAGTGCCTTGTCCGAAAAAAAAGGGCGAATGAACGACGCGATCGCGCAGTACGAAGCGGCGGCCAAGATTGGTGCCCCCGATCCGGATGTAGAAACCACGCTCGCTAATCTGCTTCTCGAACAGGGACGGATGGAGGAAGCGATCCGCTATTACCGCGACGTTGTGCGGTTACAGCCATCCAGCGCGCGGGCGCACTATAATCTGGCCGTCGGACTCCATCGCGATAAACAGCTCTCGGAAGCGATCATTCATTATAAGGCGGCGTTGCAAATCGACCCGAATTATCCGGACGCCGATGATTTCCTCGGCCAGGCGCTTTTGGAGAATGGCCAAGAGGATGAAGCGAAGATTCATTTGGAAAAACGTTGAGTCGTCGTTGAATTGCGGACGGTGAGTATCAAACAGTCGCGTTGGACCCTAATTGGCATTAGCATTTTTTTGATCGCACTGACGTGGGCGGTGTTTGGTCAAACGGGCAATTACCAATTCGTTAATTACGACGATCCGCTTTACGTGCTCGACAACGCGCACGTGCGAGCCGGGCTGACGTGGCGCGGGATCGCGTGGGCTTTCACTCATGTTCATTCCCAGAACTGGCACCCGCTCACAACGATGTCGCACATGTTCGATTGTCAGTTGTTCGGCGTGAACCCGGGCGCGCATCACTTGGTGAACGTCTTTTTCCACAGCATCGCGGCGGTGCTGCTTTTTATTTTGCTCGCGCAGATCACCAACAGCATTTGGGCAAGCGCGTTTGTTGCGGCGGTTTTTGCCATTCATCCATTGCGGGTCGAATCGGTGGCGTGGATTGCGGAACGAAAGGACGTGCTCAGCGGCGTGTTTTTCATGCTCACGCTTCTGGCTTATTTCCGCTGGACGCGAAAACAAACGGTTGGCCGCTACCTGGCGATGTCGCTCTTGTTCGGGTGCGGTCTGATGTCGAAACCGATGTTGATTACGACGCCAATCATCTTGCTCTTGCTTGATTATTGGCCGCTCAACAGAAGTCAAAGATCAGCCTCCTTCGCTCAACCGCCCGCCCGGCTCGGACCTACGGCGGCCAGGGAGGTCAGAGGTCAGAAAAGTTCGAACCCGCCGTGGACAAAGCTGGTCGTCGAGAAAGTTCCACTGTTCGTGTTATCGATCGGTTCATGCGTCGCAACTTTGTGGGCGCAGAACTTTGCGCTCGGTTCGACTCAATTCCT
>QHRF01000037.1 GCA_003220055.1 Verrucomicrobiota bacterium
ATTTCGTTGTGTTAAACAAGATGCGCTGACTGTCCGGCGCCCACGCCGGATGAATGTTTTCGGCGTTGCCGTTGGTGAGCTGGCGGACATTTGTGCCGTTGGCGTTAATCACAAAAATCTGGGACACGCCCGCCCGGATCGACACGAATGCGATCTTCTTTCCGTCCGGCGACCACGCCGGCGAGTCATCTTCGTCACTGCCGAACGTGAGCTGGCGCATGTCACTGCCATGACTCGCGCTATCCGCATTCATCACATGCACCTTCATTCCGCCATGCCGGCTCGAGACGAGCACAATTTGTCGCGAATCCGGCGACCAGAACGATTCGTAATCAACCACCCACGTGAAGCTGCCGAGTTTCTTGATCGGAAAATCGTCCGCGCGCGCACTGGCGATGATTGTTGAAACGAAGATCGACAACGAGACACACCAAATGCGTATCACGCGACGAACGTACGGCGCGGCTGAGTGACAAGCAACGTTGCGCGTCTTGCATCTTTGCCTTCTGGTTCACGCTCCAGAATCTTGTGTATTTTCAATCTTAATCGATTCAGCACAAAACTCGCTGGAAATTCGAGGTGAACTCGTGGACTCGCCTCGTCCCTACGACCAAGCGGCCCCGGTCGCTATTTTGCGGATCGATGCTATAGTCTTGGGTGTCTAAACGATCTGCTATCTCTTTCACGCGTCGCGCGCCCGACAACATTACCGAAGAGTTGATCGCCGTGCTTTCGTCCAGGGCCTCCTTTGAATTCAAACCTTTGTTCGACACCATTCTGCTTAACCTTCGGGAACGAAACGCTGCCAGTGGCGGCGAAGAGATGCTGCGCTTGCGCGTTTATGAAAAGCTTCAGGGGCTGGTCGGTCAGGGCGCGGTCAATCGAATGGTCACCGGGACGACGAAAAAATATAAAGGCGTTGCGCCGCGCATGAACACGTTACGCGCGGAGATGAAACTCCTGCGCGCTGAATGGAGCAAAAAACTTCGAGCGAAGGCAGCTGCCAATGCTCAAGTTTCTGCGGGGACATAGATCACAAAACCCGAGGTCGAGCGTCAGCGAGCCGGCGCGAGCAAATCATTGGGCTCGGAAAGTTCATGCCAAGGTGTTCTGCTAACGCGCGGCCGTCTCGGCTATGATCGCCTTTTGCGCGATACGGGAAACGGGCAAGTGTAAGATCAGTCACGCGAATGCTCGCGTTGTTGGCCCATCGTAACCCGCTTACGATGGATTAAAGAAGCGCTTTGATTGGACGTCCGGCGTTGGGCGTTCGACGTTCGACCTTCCTATGGCAGAGACGTCAACCGCAGTCATCGCGAGCGCGAACAACCTTTCCGTCAAATACGGCACTCAGGTCGTCCTCGACGGCGCGACGATTGCCTTTAGGGAGGGCGAACACATTGGGCTTGTCGGCCGCAACGGCTCGGGCAAATCGACCTTCCTCCAGATCGCGGCGGGCGTGGCCCAAGCCGATTCAGGCGAATTTACACGCCGGCGTGATCTCGTCACCGGCTATATGCCACAACTTTCCGGCTTGGATGATGCAACCACGGTCCATGCGAGCATTCTCGGCGGTGCACAACGGATTCTCGACCTCATCGCCGAATATGAACGCGCTCCGGCCGACAGTCCGCTCAGCGCCACGCTCCTCGACCAGATTGGCGAGGCCGACGGCTGGAACTTGGAACATCGGATCAAATCCCTCATCACGAATCTGCACGCTCCGGAATCCGGTCGCGTCGTGGGCACGCTCTCCGGCGGGGAAAAACGCCGCGTCGCGCTTTGCCGGGCGCTTCTCGCGCGTCCTGATTTTCTGATTCTCGACGAACCGACCAACCATCTCGACACCGGCTCGATCGAATGGCTGGAGGACTTTCTCGCGCGTTATGCCGGCACCTGTTTGTTCGTCACACACGATCGCTATTTTCTCGATCGGGTGGCGACGCGGATCGTCGAGCTGTCGCGCGGCGAGTTCACCAGCTACGACGGCAACTACACCGATTACCTGCTCGCGCGCGCGCAACGCCAAGCGGTCGAGGAGGCGCAGGAACATCAACGGCAGAAGTTTTTGAAACGGGAACTGCAATGGGTGAGAAAAGCGCCGCGCGCGCGCCGGACGAAATCGGTGGACCGCGTGGAACGTTATTTCGAGATGGCCGCCCAGGAAGCGCCGGAGGCGGAGCTCGACGTCGAGTTGATTATCCCCACGCCGCCGAAGCTCGCGAATCGCATCATTGAATTGCGCGACGTGAGTGTGGAGTTGGGCGGCCGCACACTCTTTCAGCAGGTGAATCTCAGTCTCGTAGCCGGGGAACGCCTCGGTGTTGTCGGTCGCAACGGACTCGGCAAGTCTTCGCTCCTCAGAGCCATTCTGCAGGAACTGCCCGCCGCAAGCGGTGCAGTGGAGATCGGCGCGCGGACCCAGATCAATTACGTCGATCAAAATCGGCTCCTCCTCGACGATGAGAAAACGGTTTGGGAAGAAGTCGGGAGTGGCGGAGAACACGTCACACTCGGCGAGCAGAGCATCACGTTGCGCGCTTATCTGCGGCGATTTCTTTTCAGCGAAGAGCGCATCAACACGAAGATTTCGCAGCTCAGCGGCGGCGAACGGAGCCGGGTGCTGCTCGCTAAAATCCTGAAGCGAGGCGGCAACGTTCTGATGCTCGACGAACCGACGAACGATCTCGATCTCGGAACGTTGCGCTTGCTCGAGGAAGCGCTCGTCGCCTTCGGCGGTTGCGTCATCGTGGTGAGTCATGATCGCTATTTCTTGAATCGCGTTTGTACCTCGATTCTCGCTTTCGAAGGCGAGGGCCGTGTGGCCTATAGCGTCGGGAACTACGATTACTACCTGGAAAAAAGAGGCGCACCCGGCCCAGTTCGCGATTCATATCCCACGCCGCCTGAAACCGCCGCCGAGCAAACGAAAAGCAAAGACAAACCGCGGAAGCTTAAGTGGAAAGAAGAGCGTGAATGGGCGTCGATGGAGGCGAATATTCTCTCTGCAGAAAACGAGGTGTCGGATTTGGAGGCCACGTTTGCGGCGCCGGATTTTTATGCGAAACCGCGCTCGGAGATTTTCGAGTTGGAGACGCAATTGAAAACGGCACGCGACAAAGTCGCGCACCTCTACGCACGATGGCACGAACTCGAGCTCCTGCAGAGCGTCCCGCCTCCCTAGACGACCGAGTCCAACGCCAAGCAGAGTTCATCCGCCGACCGCGGCCAGGAAAAATACGAGTCGTTCTTTCAAAACTTTAACGACACCAAAACATGACTTCGGAATTCATCAGCCGCGGATTCGGCGTCTCGCCGAACAAAGGCTTACTCGGCTTTGCGTCCGAAGATTTGCAGATCCTCGCCTGCCGGTTCCAACATCAGGATTTTGTCGATCTTACCGGACGAATGTTTGGCTTGTACCGCAGCGGAAACATCACTCGCACGCGATTCCCTTGAACTTTTATCGCAAGACCACCCCGTCAGAACAATTTATGATGACAATTTAGATCAGCGCCGATATTTTAGGTCATGGCCGAAACTAAGTATCGCCCAGTTCCAGACGTGCAGCGAAGCGGAACGGTCTCCAAGAGCGTGATCAGAGAGGCCGTCCGCAAAATCGCGGAATTGAAGCGAACCGACCCGAAAAAGTATAAGGCGAGGATACGATCCGGCTTGGGCAAGCACGTGTTTCTAGTGGTTAAACACGGTTGATCCGGAATGCCAGCGGCACCGGGCGCTAGTGTTTTCATTAACTGTCCGTTCGACAAAGAATACCAGCCGCTCCTAGACGCGATTGTCTTTTGCGTTGCTGCATGTGGATTCGTTCCAAGATGCACATTAGA
>QHRF01000038.1 GCA_003220055.1 Verrucomicrobiota bacterium
CGTTCGCAAATTTCAGTCCGCACAGCGCAACCACCGTCAACTTTCGGAACGATACGCGCGCGCCTTTGCTCCTGGTCGCCGGCGGCAAAGACCGCATCGTGCCCAGTTCAATCGTAAAAGCAAACTTCGACCTGTACCGAGAATCGAAAGCCGAAACGGATTACAAAGAATTTTCCGACCAAGCGCATTTCACGTTCCTTCAGCAAACAAAGATCGCGGACTACGTGCTCGGTTGGGCCCTTTATCGGTCCAACGGATCCAAGCTGCCCGCGGTTTCAAATCACACCGACGGCTGGTCGGTTCAACTCTCAACCTAACGAAAAGGAGACCTAATATGCCAACTACAACCACCCCACCTACTGCTACAAAAACTACTTCGTCACCAGCAACGGCAAAGGGCGCCAAGCCGCGAAAACCACTGCCCGCGCCCAACAGTGACTTCTACTATCTCTACGAAACCTTGCCCGCGGAGGAGCTGGCGGTCCTTAAACGCGTACGTGAGTTTATGGAAACCAAGGTCGCGCCGGTTATCACCGACTATTGGGTTAAGGATCAGTTCCCCTTCGACCTACTGCCGGCAGTAAAGGAACTCGGCATCGGTGGCCTTGCCATGAAGGGTTATGGCTGCGCCGGCGGAAGTCTGGCGTTGTTAGGGTTTGTGCAAATGGAGGTCGCACGGATTGACCCGTCATTCTCGACCTTTCTCGGGGTGCACAACGGACTGGCGATGGGCTCTATCTATATAGATGGATCGGAAGAGCAGAAGCAGAAGTGGCTCCCACCAATGGCGCGTTTCGACAAAGTCGGCTGTTTCGGCCTAACCGAACCGTTGGTAGGTTCCGGCGCGTCTGGCGGTTTGCTAACGACGGCGAAGCGCGACGGCGATACTTGGATTCTTAACGGCGAGAAGCGCTGGATCGGCAACGCGCCTTGGTGCGACATCTCGATCATCTGGGCGCGCGACGTCACCGACAACCAAGTCAAGGGATTCATTGTCGAGAACAAGACCACGCCCGGCTTCAGCGTTGACAAGATTGAGAACAAAGTCGCGCTCAAGGTCGTGCAGAACGGCCACATCACCCTGAAAGATTGCCGCGTGCCCGAAGAAAACCGTCTTCAAGGTGGTAACTCTTTCCGCGACACCGCGAAAGTTCTGAAGATGACGCGCTACGCAGTTGCCTGGATGTCGACGGGATGCGCGATGGGCGCCTACGAGGCTGCGCTTAAGTATTCCCAGGAGCGTCTGCAGTTCGGAAGACCGATAGGCTCGTTCCAACTTATTCAAGACCTTCTGGCTCGGATGATCGAAAACATCACGGCGTCGCAATGCCTGATCGTGCGCCAGGCGCAATTGCATGCTGAAGGCAAGCTCAGCGACGCCCATGCGGCGCTATCAAAGGCGTTCTGCACTTCCAAGTGTCGTGAAACCGTCGCGTGGGCCAGAGAAATCCTCGGCGGTAACGGCATTGTGGCCGACTACCAGGTCGCTCGCTTTTTCAACGACTGCGAAGCGCTCTACACCTACGAGGGCACCTACCAAATGCAAAACCTCATCGTCGGCAAAGCCGTAACAGGCCTCAGCGCTTTTCTGTAATCAAATGCCTAACGAATAACCTCAACTTCAAAGAAGAACCATTTATGAGCACAACAACCACCGAACCAAATCTCGAAACTATCTTGTATGCCAAGAAAGGCGCCACTGCCTATGTCACTCTCAATCGGCCGAAGGTCCTTAACGCTCTGAACAAGAGAACGTGGGAGGATCTTAAGGCCGCGTTCGAGGATGCACAGGATGATGCCGCCGTGCGCGGCGTCATCCTAACTGGAGCCGGCGATAAAGCATTCATCGCGGGTGCCGACATCAACGAGCTCGCGCAGATCAGCGCCGTCGAAGCTGAGAAATCGAGCAGGTTTGGACAAGGTGTTCTCGATCTGATCGAAAATCTCGGCAAGCCGGTGATCGCTGCGGTGAACGGCTTCGCCCTCGGCGGCGGGTGTGAAACGGCCATGGCGTGCACGATTCGAATCGCTGCTGAGAACGCGAAGTTCGGTCAGCCCGAAGTGAAACTGGGAGTAATTCCCGGCGGTGGCGGAACACAGCGTTTGCCGCGACTGGTCGGACGAGGCCGAGCGCTTCAGCTCATTCTTACCGGCGAAATGATCAGCGCGCAGGAGGCGTATCGGATTGGACTCGTTAACGAAGTTGTTCCGGCGGCGGAATTGATCACGCGTGCTGAAACGATTCTGAAACAAATTTTTTCCAACGCTCCGATCGCAGTGAAGTACTCACTCGAGGCGGTGAACAAGGGTCTGGAAACCAGCCAGACCGAAGGCTTGTCACTCGAAGCCTCTTTGTTCGGCCTTTGCGCGGGCACAGAAGACAAAAAAGAAGGCACGCAGGCCTTCCTGCAAAAACGCGCCGCCCAATTCCAAGGTCGTTAAAGAAAGAAAGGAAACACTTATGGCAACTCAAAACACAAACCCAACCGACAACATTTTTTCCGGACTTAAAGTTGTCGATTTTTCAAGCTTCGTGGCTGGTCCCGGAGCGGCCGTCATTCTGTCCGACTTCGGTGCCGATGTAATCAAGGTCGAACCGCCCAAAGGAGAATTGTGGAGAATCGGAAACAAGATTCCGCCGCAACCGCAATCCAAGTATCCCTACATGTGGCATCTGAACAATCGCAACAAGCGTGGGGTAGCGATTGATCTCAAATCGCCGGACGCGGCAAAAATTGTCGAGCGCCTGGCCAAGTGGGCGGACGTGTTCATCGTCAACACGCCGCATCCCGCGCGCGAGAAACTCAAGCTCGACTATGACCATGTCGCGCAGTTCAATCCGCGGCTGATTTACGCTGACATCACCGGCTACGGCGACACCGGACCGGACGCGGCTCTTCCCGGATTCGACCTCACGGCCTACTGGTCGCGGACCGGTTTGCTTTCTCTCTTGCACGATGCGGGCGCACCGCCGACCTGGCCATTCGCCGGGACGGGCGATGCTCCGTCGGGCGTGGGATTGTTTGCCGCCATCGTGACGGCTCTCTATCGGCGCGAACGCACCGGCAAAGGTTCTTCCGTTACCACTTCGCTTTTGGCCGCAGGCGTTTGGTCCGCCGGCGTCGCGATTCAAGCGGCGCTTGCCGGGGCAAAGTTCGCACCGCAGCACGACCGAAAAAATCCCGCAAACGCCGCGATGAACGTTTACAAGAGTTCCGACAACATCTGGTTCGTGATCGTCACCACACCGGACAAGTTACCGGCTCTCGCAACAGGTATCGGCCGTGCCGATCTTTTGAAGGACCCGCGATTCGCTGATCCGGCAAAGCTGGCCGCGAACATGAGCGTGCTGACTGCGATCATCGACGAGACTTTCAGTTCACAACCGATTGCGCACTGGCGCGAAGTCCTGGACAAGGCGCACATCCCTTACGGTTTGGTGCGCGATCCGCAGGACGTGATCAAGGATCCTCAG
>QHRF01000044.1 GCA_003220055.1 Verrucomicrobiota bacterium
GGAAACACTGAGACGCTGACAGCTGAAAAGCTGAAATGCGGAAAACGACTTATTGCGGCGTGATCGCAGGCTGTCGTGCTCGCAAAATGTATTTCTGAATCTTGCCGGTCGCAGTCTTGGGAAGTTCTTTGATGAAGGTGACGCTGTGCGGCGCCTTGAAATGTGCGAGGTTCGCCCGCGCAAACTCGCGCAGCTCGCGTTCCTCAGCGTGCGCGCCCTGTTTTAGAACAACAAAGGCGTGCGGCGCTTCTCCCCAACGCTTGTCCGCGAACCCGACGATCGCGACCTCCTCTACGGCCGGGTGTCGCAAAAGGACACTTTCCACTTCGACAGAAGAAATGTTTTCGCCGCCGCTTATGATGACGTCCTTCAGACGATCGCGAATCTCAACATAGCCGTCCGGATGCACGACCGCGACATCGCCGGTGTGCAACCAGCCGCCCGACAAAGCCTGCTCGGTCGCTTTCGCGTCGTTGTAGTAGCCGGCCATGATCACGTTGCCGCGGGCGACGATCTCTCCTTGGATAATCCCGTCTTGCGGAACATCCTTGCCCTTTTCATCGACGACGCGCAATTCGCCAGACGTGATCAGCTCGACACCCTGGCGGGCTTTGATCGCGGCTCGATCACTGATCGAAAGCGACGCGTGTTCCGGCCGTGGCTCGCAGACAGTGATAAACGGCGCTGTTTCCGTCAATCCGTAAACGTGCGTAATCGTCCAACCGAGCTCCTCTTCGAGCCGCTGAATTGTAGAAGCCGCGGGCGGCGCACCGGCGGTAAGAACTCGGATTCCTCTCGGCGCGAGACGACGGAGCTCTGCTGGCGCGTTCGCCAGCGAAATCAAAACTGTCGGCGCTGCGCACAGCAAAGTCACTTGCTCGGTCTTCATCAATTCGAAGACAGCACGCGGCTCGACTTTACGCAGGCAAACGTGGGTCGCGCCCGCGGCGGTCACCGTCCAGACGAAAGTCCAGCCGTTGGCGTGAAACATTGGCAGCGTCCAGAGATAACGATCGGCACAGGTCATGGGTTGATGGAGCAGCGTGCCGACGGAATTCATCCAGGCATTGCGATGAGTGATCATCACCCCCTTCGGACGCGACGTCGTACCGCTGGTATAATTAATCGTGAGCAGATCGGTCTCTCGAATTTCCGGACGGACAAACTCAGCCGAGCTCGTCTCGAGCATCGCCTCATAGTTCAACCAGTCCTTACCTTCTCCAGTCAGCGCGACGAACTGTTCAACGTGTGGAAGGCGCGACCGAATACCATCGATCGTGCCGAGATAGTCGCCGTCCGCGCAAACGATGCGCGAACCGCTATGACTGATCAGATAAACGAAGTCGTCCGCAGTCAGGCGATAATTTAACGGCACAAGCACCGCACCGACTTGTGGCACGGCATAGAACGACTCGAGCTGCGCATGAGTGTTCGGTGAGAGATAAGCGATGCGGTCGCCCGATTTTATTCCAAGTTGCTGCAGCATCGCCGACCAGCGATGACACCGATCGAGAAACTGCACATAAGTCCACCTTGAATCACGATCGACCACAGCGACGCGATCTGGATAGAGTTTGCACGCGCGGCGAGCGAATTCGAGAGGGGTCAACGGCGTTTCCATTGGTCTCGTTTGAGATGGTGAAAGCTCGAAGAACGGTGGGAAAAGGCAATGGGGTCGTATCTAAACACCATTAAGAAATTACAAAGTAGAATGGAGCGAGCCGGGATGAGCGACATGGCCGGTGACGCCGCGAGGTAGCGGTGATCGAGCGGGACAGTGAGAGCATACAAAGGCTAAAGTAGAAGACCGCGCCAGGGATACTCGGTTCAACCAAAAAGAGAAGTGACGCGTGTAACGATGCGAGTTTAGCGTCCGCTTGTCTTCAACTGATCGTCGGCCAGACCCATCGTGCGCAGGAACGCGTTCCAGCGCGGGTCGCTGTGGAGATTTTCGAGGAGCGGATCTTTGAGCAAATCGCCCAGGCCGGGGTCGCGTTGCCGGCGCGCGCGCTCCAACCATTCGAAAGCTTTGTCCTTGTCACCGCGAAAGGCATAAGCCTGGGCAATCTGAAACGCCGCTAGTTCGGACTCGTTTTTGATTAACTCGTTGAGCGCGGCGTCGGATTCCGGCACGCGCTTCTCGGCCCAGCGCGCGCAGCTCACGATCAGGAGCCGTGCCCACTCACCCGCATCAGCCTGCGCCTCGGTTGCGGCTTCCTCGAATTTATTCTGCAGCAGATACGCTAAACCGAGACCGGCGTGCGCCCATGGGGCAGACGAACTTAGTTCTATCACCCGCGCGTATTCGGCGCGCGCTTCGGCGAATCGTTTCGTGTTCGCCAGCCCGAAGGCGAGAAATGAGCGGGATTGCGCGTTGACCGGGTCCAGCTCGACCGCTTTGCGATAAATTTCGATTGCTCGATCCGTATTTCCGAGTGCCGTCTCGAGGTTGGCGGCGGCAATTAGCACGTTTGGATCGGCCGGCGCCAATGCCATCGCTTTGCTCACGGTCTGAGTCGCCGCGCTCCAATTAAAATCGAAGTTGGTCTCGATCCACGCGCGAGCGTACAAGGCATCGGGCAAGTCAGGCTCAATGGCAAGGGCACGCGCGATTGCGTCCCGCGCGCTGGCCAAATGCGCGTCGAAGGTTTTTTGTCCGCCCTCAGTGGCAAACCCGGCGATCCAGGTATGCGTCCGCGCAACTCCGGCCCACGCGCGCGCGAATCGGGGATCCAGCTCAACGGCGTGTTGGTAAGCAGACAGAGCTTCGCGCGCACTTTTGTCCGAGTGGCGATTTTCATAAAAGCGGCCCTGCAAATACAATTCATGCGCCTGGACGTTTTTTGTTCCGCCTTTTTCCGCCGCCTGCACTTCCGCCTGAATTTTCTCTTTGTCGGCGGAACCCGCCGCGCCACCGGTCAGCTGACCGCGCACCTGTGCTACGATCGTCTCCGCTAGTTCGCTCTGGACCGCGAACACGTCTTTTAACTTACGCGTAAAGTTTTCCGACCAGAGTTCCTGACCGCTGTCAGCGCGGGCTAGCCGGGCCGCGATCCGCACCGCGTCGCCGGATTTGCGCACGCTTCCGTCAACCAGATAAGCCACGCCGAGTTTTTGTCCGATCTCCTGGGCCGTCGCATTTTTGCCCTTGAACGAAAACGCGGACGTCCGCGCGGCCACGTGCATCCCCGGAATTTTTTGCAGCACGGTTAAGAGCTCTTCGCTCACGCCGTCGGAGAAATATTCGCTGCCTTTGTCGTCGCTCAGGTTAACGAATGGCAGAACGGCGACGGATTTTTGATCGGGCGCATTTGCCGGAGCGGCCGGCACTGCGTGAGTCGCAGCTGGCTGCTGGTTCTTATTCGACCGCTGCATGAACCACCATCCCGCAAGCAACGCGAGTATTACGAGCACAGCGACCGGAACCAGGACGGGCGATTTCTTTGAAGCTCTCGCCGCGGACGGTTCGGCGCCTTTCTCCCACGGCAGCACGATTCGGAAGAGATCCATCGGCAGCTTGATGTTCTTCAAATCCGCTGTGCCGAATTTTTCAAATCGGGCCTCGAGCGCATTACGAATCTGCCGCTCGACATCCATCGAGACGCAAATGCCGCCCGCGCCGGCCAATTGTTCGATACGCGAGGCGATATTTACCCCGTCGCCGTAGACGTCGCCGTCGCGATGAACCACGTCGCCGATGTGAATTCCGATCTTAACGGCGATGTGCCGGTCGGCCGCGACATCGGTTTTACGCTTGGCCAGCGCGCGCTGGATTTCGATTGCGCATTGCGCCGCCTCCAACGCGCTCGCGAACTCGACCAGGAAAGCGTCCCCGATGGTTTTGATTTCGGTGCCGTGAAACCGCGGAAAGATTTCGCGTAACAACCGGCGATGTTCCTCCAATAGCTCGAGAGCGACTTTGTCGTCGCGTTGGGCGAGCGCGCTGTAGCCCACCATATCGGTAAACATAATAGCGGCGAGCTTGCGCTCTTCGGTCGATTCGGTCGGCATCACCCTTTTTAATGACTATCTCAGTAAATGACAATGCTCGAGCATGACGAGTGACACGTGACCAGCAAGCGATCGGATTGTAGATAGAAATTAACAACCGCCGTGCCTCGATCACGACGCTGGCGATTGCCTAGCGTATGATAACCGTGCATAATCGGTGGTTGCGGTCTGCCTTCCATGCGAAGAACACTTGTCGCCCTATGGTTTGCCGACATTGCTGGATACAGTGAGCATGCCGCTGAGGACGAATCGAGCGCGCTGCGGCTAGTCGAACTTCTTCAAACACTGTCTCGGGAAACTGTCACACGATACCACGGACGCGTGGTCAAATTCCTCGGCGACGCGGTGCTCGCGGAATTTCCCAGCGCTGAACTGGCGGTATTATCGGCCGCGGCATTGAGCAGGCAATATGAAGAGCGATCGGCCACCATCGGCCACGCTGGGCGAGTACGAGTAGGTGTGCACTTGGGCGATGTGGCGGTGGCGCCTGACGGCGATGTCTATGGCGACACCGTGAATGCAGCCGCGAGGATCCAGCAAGCCGCCGCTGCCGGACAGGTTGTCGTCAGCCAGGATATTCGGCGCCAACTGCGCAGTCGCCGCGATTTTCGCTTCCAGGATTTGGGCGAGCATTCGTTAAAGGGGGTAGGACTGATTGAACTGCACGTCGTGAATGTGGGGAACGATTGGACAAAATTTTTTCCCGCAGGCAGCACCACCGAGAGCTCGCGTCCGGAAGAACGGAAGCAGGGATTGCACTCCCTGGCCGTCTTACCTTTTACCGATCTCAGCGCCGAACGCGACCAGGAGTATTTTGCCGATGGAATCGCCGAGGAAATCCTTAACGCCTTCACCAAGCTCGGCGAACTTCATGTCGCCGCTCGCACCTCCTCGTTCGCTTTTCGCGGCACAAACCTGGACGCGCGCGAAATTGGCACACGGCTCGGCGTCGATGTCCTGTTAGCAGGTAGCGTCCGGAAAGCCGGCAAGCGCGTGCGTATCACAGTGCAACTGATCGACAGTCGCACGGGCCACCATGTCTGGTCAGAGCGGTTCGACCGGGAGATCGATGACATTTTTGCGATCCAGGACGAGATCGCACAAAGTGTCATTCAGGCGTTAGGTCTCTCGGTTACCGTAGGCGAGGAGCGCAGGTTGCGCAGGCGATCCACCACCAATGTTGAAGCGTATGAATTTTATTTGCGCGGACGCAAGTTGTTCCAGAAATGGACGCGGCAAAATATCGCACTCGCGCGAGCGATGTTTGAGCGCGCCACAGAAATTGATCCGAGATTCGCTGGCGCATGGGCTGGTCTGGCAACGGCGCATATTCATTTGCATGGTTGCGACAACGAACCGCATTTAGAGAAAGCCCGACATGCAAGCGCGCGTGCATTGGAGCTGGATCCGTCGTCGGCCGAAGCGCATGTTGCGGCCGGCCAGGGATTCTCGATGGAACAGCGCTATGGGGAAGCGGCGATGGAGTTCGAACGCGCGATCGAACTGGATCCGACTCTGTTCGACGCGCGTTATTATTACGGCCGGGCATGCTTCAAAGGCGGAGAGCTCGAGAAATCGCTTCATCTATTCGAACAAGCCCAAAAGCTTCGGTCGGACGATTACGAGTCTGTCTATTTGATCGGTCTGGTGTTGATGCAACTCGGACGAGCTAACGAGGCGCGCGATGCTCAGCAAGATGCGTTGAAACGCGTCACCAAATATATCGATCTGAACCCTGACGAGGCACGCCCTTATATCTTGGCCGCCGGTGCACTGGCGAGGCTAGGCCAGCGCGAACGCGCGAAACAGTGGATCGATCGCGCGCAGTCCCTGGCGCCGGACGACGACGCCATCCTTTACAATGCCGGCTGTGCCCTGGCCATTTTGGGCGAACAGGACAAGGCGCTGGACGCACTGGAAAGAGCGATTGACGCAGGTCTGGCCGGAGGGGATTGGGTGCCGCAGGATCCCGATTGGGAATCTCTCCGCGACCAGACGCGCTTCAAAGAACTCGTCGCGCGTTTAGCAGCCTCGTAAGCTCGCGCTAAAAAATCTGGTTCAAAAAATTTCAGCAAAGAACCGCTATCGAACGTGATGAGTGAGCGGGTGGTAAGTGACAGGTAAGCGATCAGATTGGTAAATGGAAATCGAAAGAGAGTTGAGATGTTACGCTCCCGCTAGCTTGCCAAGCCGTAGCTATGGGCGAAGGCTGGTGTACCGAGAGTGTGCCCGAATGTAGATTGCCGCAGAGCGGCATGGTTGACATTCAATTAAGCGCGGAGCTTGGAGCTAAGAGCGGCGAGCTGAGAGAGTCGAAGGCAATTACGCCTTGCCCATTCCGATGGCGAGACTGATCAGAAGCAAACTCGCAGCAGCACCCCAGGCCAGACGAAGAAAATGACCAATGTATTAAGAAACGTAATCGCGATCGCGATTATGCCGATTAGCGGGAAAGGAGGCGTTGTCGATTGCGCTGGGCCGTTACGACGACGTGACCGCGCAACGCTTACGAGAAGGATTAATAGAGTGACCGCGAGCACCGACGCGTCCCAGGCGCAGAATAATCCAACTCTGTAGAACGGCATGTAGCGCCAGAGGCTGTGCCGATCTACGATCGTCTCTTCAAAGATGACCCACGTATTAAGGAACGTTATTGCAACGGCGATCTTGGCGATCAGCAAGTGGCTCGCAGGGCGGGTCTGCAAGCTTCTGCAATCCGGTATTACGAGAAGATTGGCCTGTTGCCCAAGACTCAGCGCATCGGCGGGCAGCGCCGTTACGAAACCGGCGTCTTGAACTATTTGGAGGTTATCGATGTGGCCAAACGCGCTGGGTTCCGAATGGATGAGATCAGGCACCTCTTCCACGGATTTGGCAAGGGGATCCCGGCATTCCACCGCTGGCAGCTACTCGCGCAACGCAAGATAACCGAAATGGACGATCTGATCGCGAGAGCGAAGAAAATGAAACGTCTGCTCAAAAAGGCGGATCACTGTAAATGTCTTGATCTGGAAGATTGTGGTAAGGCTTTTCTCGCACGCTCAAAGAGAAGTGACGAGTGACATGTGACCAGTGACAAGCGAAGAAAGCTGAGTCGTTGAGAAGTTGAGAGCGATTAGTTGAGAGTTGAATAGAGCCGAATGATTTGGGAGAAGAGACAAATGCCTGCCATTTTCGATCGCGTGCTTCCCTTAAATCTCATTACTAACACGACGATTTTCTATGTCGCGACGCGGCTGTATTTGCTGCCTTTGGTTTCACGCATTCGGCCGCAACAAATACTTGTGCCGATTCTCCTTCTGCATTCAACGCGACATCTCGGAATGATGTTCCTGACGCGCGGCGCAACGTATCCCGGATTGCCGGGGGAGTTCGCTTATCCGGCAGCGTTTGGCGATTTGATAACGGCCGCGATCGCTTTCGTATCAATCCCGCTCGTCTTACGGAATTCTGCGTTAGCCAAGCCGGCCGTGTGGCTCTTCAACATCGTCGGGACGATTGATTTGATCACGGCGATCACGACCGCCACTATTTATAATGCACCGGTGGCAATGGGGCCCGCTTACTGGATCCCGGCGTTCTGGGTCCCGCTATTGTTGGTGACGCACTACGTGACGTTCATCGTTCTCTGGAAACACTGGAACCGAGCGGCCTAACTTTTGTGCCGGACCGCACTTACGAATTCGTTCAACTTGACGTTTTCACCCGGACGCCGCTGACCGGTAATGCGCTCGCCGTTTTCACTGACGCGCGCGGCCTGAATGATGACGAAATACAGGCGCTCGCGCGTGAGATGAATCTTTCCGAGACAACTTTCGTTTTTCCGCGCGATCCCGCGATTGAAGCCAAAGAAGGGAAGAAAGTCCGCATTTTCACTGTCGCGGAAGAGTTGCCGTTTGCCGGGCATCCGACGCTCGGCACGGCGCTGCTTTTGTCCGCGTCGGACTCACCGACCGATTCAAGAGAGTCTGCTGAGGTCACGCTTGATTTGAAAGGGGGCAAGATTCCGGTGCGTTTCACCGCCAAGTCAGAGAACTCCGGGCGAAAACGAGTGGATGGTCAAGTGTTCGGCGAAATGCGCCAACGCGATCCTGAATTCGG
>QHRF01000058.1 GCA_003220055.1 Verrucomicrobiota bacterium
TTCCGGACCAGCCGCCGCGGCCGCTTCAGCCTCGGCCGCAACCGGCTCTTCTTCGATCACCGGCGCCATCACCGAAAACGCCGTCAAGTCAGGCTGAACTTTTGCGATCACACCCGACGGAAGTTTAATGTCACGAACGTGAATCGAATTGCCGATGTTCAACTCCGATACATCAACTGTAATTTTGTCCGGCAAATCGCGTGGCAAACACTCAATCGCCAGCGCGCGCAAATTCTGTTCGAGCAGACCGCCGAAATTCTTCACGCCTGTTGGGACGCCAAGCGCTTCGAGCGGAACGTCGGCTTGAATTTTCTCGTCCATTGAAATCGCGTGAAAATCGACGTGAAGAACATCGCCGCCGACCGGCGAATGCTGAACTTCCTGTAACAGCGCAGTGCGCGTTGCTTTTTCGCCGGCGATTTCCAGTTCCACCAAAATGTTTTCGCCCGAGGCATGACTGAGCATGGCGTTAATATCGCGCGCGGAAACCTGGAGCGGCTGCGATTTTTCTTTTCCACCGTAGACAACGGCCGGAACAATGCCGCGCGCTTTCAATCGGCGCGCAGCGGAACGTCCCGTGGCCGACCGCGGTTCTGCTTTGAGTTTAACTTGCTTTGCCATGTTCGTTAGGTGTCGATCTTAAACAGCGACGAGACGGACTCATCGTTATGGATCCGTTTCATCCCCTCCCCGAGGAGCTCGGAGACGCAGAGCACGGTGGTTTTAAATCCTTCCACCGGGCGCACCGGCGTGCTGTTGGTCGTTATTAATTCCTCAATTTTGGACTTTTGCAACCGGGGGATGGCGACATCGACCAGGACCGCGTGCGAGACGCCAGCGTAGATTTTCTTGGCCCCGCGCTTTTTCAAAAGCTCTGCCGCCGAGGTAAGCGTTCCGGCGGTCTCGGTAAGATCGTCCACCAGGAGTACATCGTGATCTTTGACTTCGCCGATCAGGTAGAGTGCTTAAACCGCCGATGTCCGGTGAAACGACGACGGTCTTGCCGGTGAGCATTTGCCGGAGGTACTTAATTAGTACGGGCAGTGAATAGAGATGGTCTACCGGGATGTCGAAAAAGCCCTGCACCTGCTGGGCGTGCAGGTCCATCGTCAGCACGCGATTGACCCCGGCCGCGCAAAGCAGGTTCGCAATTAATTTCGCTGTAATCGGGACGCGCGGTTTATCTTTGCGGTCCTGGCGTGCGTAGCCAAAAAACGGTATCACCGCGGTGATCCGATCGGCGCTGGCGCGTCGCGCGGCATCCACCATGATGAGCAGTTCCATCAAATGCTCATTGCTCGGGGGCGATGTCGGTTGAATGAGAAAAACGTCGCGGCCACGAACATTCTCCTCGATCATCACGTACGTCTCGCCATCGGGGAACGAGCTAATCGTGGCCTGGCCAAGCGGGACGCCGATATATTTGCAAATGCGCTCGGCCAGCTCGCGATTGGCGGTGCCGCTAAAGACCTTCATTTCTGGCTGAAGCGCGAACATGAGGGGCTAAATTAGGCGTGCGACCTCAATATTGGCAATGAACAACTTGCCAGAAAGGAACTCTTTAGCGAATGGTACCAGCCTCCATGAACGCTGACGTAATCCGCACCGAGCGACCCGCGACCAATTCGCGACTGTTCGCGCACACACGCTGGGACGCACTTCCCACCACGGCCGGCCTTTTTCACCTCGCCTATTTTCTGGGGCTCTTCTTTTTGTACCCGCACGCGCCGCTCTGGGTGATGCTGATTCTCGGTTTCATCTACTCACTGATGGTGAACGCCAACATCAATGGGATTGGTCACAACTTCATCCATAACCCATTTTTCCGCGCCAAAACTCTGAACCGCCTTTTTGGAGTCACGCAGTCCGTCGCGTGTTGTTTTTCGCAGACGTATTACGACGCCGTGCACATGCGGCACCACAAAGGCAATTCGGACCGGCAAGACGAAAGTGGTGACACCATTGATTGGTTGTCGATCTATCGCCACGGCCACGACGGGGAAGCGGAAAATCCTTGGAGCTATGTTTTCCTCGGTTTCTTTCGAGACGACGTCGGCGCGATTCGAGGAGAGTTACGCAAACGCGGCAATGGCGATTTATTTTGGGGAAATATCGAGCTCGCCGCATTCGCCATCACCCTGCTGGTGATGTTTTTCTTCAATTGGCGATACGTGATCTTCTTTATGGTTCCGTTCTGGTATCTCGGCCATTGTTTCAGTTATTTGAACGGTTACTACCGCCACTACGGCGCGAACCCGGACAAACCAATCGCCTGGGGCGTGAGCAGCTACGGAAAAATCTACAACTGGCTCTTTTTCTACAACGGCTACCACGCCGAACACCATTTCCGGCCGAAAGTGCATTGGACAAAAATGGAAGCCTTCCGCCAAAGCATTGCTGAGTTGCAAAAAGAGGAAGGCGTTCGCACCATCAAACGCGCGCATATGCTCGGATTTTTAGATCCGGATTTACCGAAGCGCGGCGCCGCACAGGTAGGGGCGATTGACCTCAATCGCCCGCGGGCGGTTCGGTGAACCGCCCCTACCTATTTCCCAAAACTCGCGCGCAGCTTTTCTTTCTTCGCTTCACAATCTTCCTGCAATCGCTTGATCTCACTGGCGAGTTGTTTCGCAAGCGATTCCGCTTCTTCGAACTTTCCAGTGTTTCGCGCCTTTTGAATTTCGCCTTTGAGAAAAAGTTCTTTCTCCGCGGTTCGCGCTTTGAATGTCGAATCGACCTCTGCGAGTTCTTTCTTCTGCTCGTCGGTTAACTTGACGATCGGCTGGCTCTTCGCGAGTCGCTCCATTGCCAGCTCATAAGCCGATTTCATTTCCAACTCCTGCTCCTGCTCTTGCTCTTACTCGTAATCGAATCATCGTAAGATCGACATGGAAATCAAACTTCTCAGCATCGATTTCGACGGCACGCTCGTCTCGCGCGTGAGCGAACCGGTCCTGGACGAGCGCTGCATGCAATTGATCCGCGATTTGCAAAACGGCGGCGTTCTTTTCGCGATTAACACCGGCCGCTCGGTCGATCTGCTCGAATCCGGCCTGACCGATTTCGAATTTCCGGTGCGTCCTGATTTTATCTTAACGACGGAACGCGAGGTTTTCCGTCCGGGGAACAACAGCGAAAAATGGGAACCGTTCGGCGATTGGAACGAGCGCTGCGCGCGCGACCATGCCGAATTGTTTTCGTCCGCCGAATCAATTCTGGCTGAACTTGTCGATTTCGTGACCCAGAAAACCAAAGCCCAGCTAATTTATCACTCCCAGGGGCTGGAGGGCTTGCGGGCGGAGAGCGACCAGGAAATGGACCGCATCGTTGAGTTTATCGAAGAGACGCGCACGAAAGAGCCGAAGTTCAATTATCAGCGCAACACGATTTATCTTCGTTTTTGTCACGCCGACTATCATAAAGGCGCAGCGTTGGCCGAGCTCGCGCGTCTGATCGACGTTCCGCGCGAGAACATTTTCGCCGCGGGCGATCATCATAACGATATCTCGATGCTCAACGGTCAGGTCGCGGCCATGGCGGCCTGCCCGGCAAATGCGATCGAGGAAGTGAAGGCGGCGGTGCGCAAAGCAGGTGGCTATGTGGCGAAGCGGGAACATGGAGCCGGCGTTCACGAAGCGCTGCAATTTTTTCTTAATGGTAGGGGCGATTGACCTCAATCGCCCGGGCCCGGGCGGTCGGTGACCCGCCCTACCCCGTGGTTGCCAGGGCAATCGGCGCATCGGCCTCCACTTTTCCGGCGAAGCGATTCGTCATGTAAGTCAGGAGCAAGACCCAAAACGAAAGTGCGAGTCCGAACAACGGGAATTGGAGCGCGAGCGGCAGCGAATAGATAGTGGCCATCAACGGAATCCAAACGGCCCAGGTCGCAAGCAATGTCGGAAATATTTTGTCGCGATAATGCGGCCAGGTGAAGAGATCCCGGATCGGCCGTATCGAGATTCCGCTGTTTTTCCATTCGTAAGTCAGAACGCCGAACGGCGCGGCGAACAGAACGTTATAGCCAAATTGGTCGATGAAGATTTTGCCGAGCACTACCGGGACCGTCGCGACATCGCCCAACCAATTGGCTTCCGTGCGGTAGAGAAGATCGACGAGTGATCCATCGAATCCCCAAACCGGAATCGTAAAGGCCAGATTGCGAAGATTTCCTATTTGGGGACGACCACGTTGAAAAAACAGGACGAGAAAAATTTCCGGAAGAATAGCGCCGGCAAAAACCGAGGCGCAAACGACAAACATCAAACCGTGGGCGCGCTTAAATTCAGCCAGATTACGCAGTGCATCAGCCACTGATGAATTCGTATAAAACGCGATCGCGAGCGCGAGCATGATCGCCTGAATAATGAGCGCCGGTTTCGCGTTCGCCCGGGCCGCCTCCCAACCGATCATGAGCGGCGTGCGGGATTTGGGCATGGCGGGAGATACTTCCGAGCAAAGCCCGGGTTCAAGATTTTTCCGACATCCGGCGCGAGATCACGGTTGACAGCGATCCGTTTCTTCCCACACTCCGCCGATGTTTTTCTCCAAATACCTTCGCTGGATCTTAGTTCTTCCCCTTCTTGTGCTCGTCGGTTGCGTTCAGCAGCCTCTGAGTTCGGTGGATAGAACAAAATACAAGACCGTCGCGCTCGATCCCACGATCAAGGTGCCCGATTATTACGTTTACCGCGACATCACCGGGAAACGTTCCCGCGGAATGGTCGGCGGCGTTCTGGGATTATTGATCGGCGCCGCATCCGAAGGTCCGGGATTCAAGAGGTTCGACGCCGCCGCTTCAAAAAATCCGATCGACATCCGCACTGTCGTTCGCCGTCACATGGATGGCGCCTTACGAACGGCGCAGTTTTTGAAAGTTGTATCCACGAATCCAGACACGACTCTTAGAATTGAGGTTACTGGTTACGGGCTCGGTCCGGTTCACGGACGCGAGCTGGGCGCGATGATCGCGGCCAGGGCAATGTTGGTCGGTCGCGATGGAAAAACCATCTGGAAGAAAGACGAGTGGGCGGTGAGCGACACGACAACATCTTTGGAAAATCTGGAAGCCAATCCAAAACTCTGGCCACGTATGGCCGATGAAGCGGCGGAATCGCTCGCGCGAAAATTAATTCTCTACACCAGCAAGAGCACCCGGACCGCGGCAGAGCCTTTCATGTGAGAAAACACCTGACTGTTTGTCTCGCCGTCATCACCGCCATTCTGTTGTTGAGCGGATGCCAGATGGCGGAGCCGCGTCCAGCCGGCGTCTCGCACTTCATCTCACTCTCCGTTTCGCCGGTTTACCCAAAGAGTTTCGACATCACCGCCGCCGCCGATCATTCGTTCTATGGCCATTTTTCGGTGGAGGAACTGAAAGAGGCCTGGCGAAAAAAGGCGGCAGAGGTGGCGAAAGGCCGGAAATTCAAAATCTCATCGTTGGTCGTACACGACAACGAAACCGATATCGGCGGGTGGCCGACAAAGTCTCGCAGCGTATCAGGGACAATTACGCTGATCGATTAGCAAACAGCGGCAATCGCCCGAATCACCACTTCACGCTGGCGTTCGGACCTGCGCCAGCCCCCGGCTGGAGACGGCTTTCCTCGCCAGTCTTTTCGCCTGGAACTGGATCGCCACTGGCAGTGGTCGAGCTAGTCGACGCGCAACCGCTGAATCCGCAAATGGCGGCCGTGAGAATGGCTAACATCAAAAGATATTTCATTCGGCTCGGAACCTAACCAGCACCGCGTTTTTCTCCACCAAAATTGTGTGCCCTCCGCAAGATTGCTGGCAACGACGAACGCCGTAGCTTTCCTCGTGGCCGCGAACGCAAAAATCGACATCAGGTCGCTCCAGTTTCAGGAACTCGAGGACAAGGTCCGCGAATTTGGTGAGCCACTTTACCGGGCGCGGCAAATCGCAGACTGGCTCTACCAAAAGCGCGTTCAGTCGTTCGATGAAATGACCGATTTACCGCAGGAATTTCGAAGCCGCCTCGCAGAGCAATTCGACTTTAGCAAAAGCGCGATTGTCCGGGTGCTCGGTTCACACGATACAACCCGCAAATTTCTCCTTCGCCTAAATGACGAAAGCTTAATCGAAACCGTTTTAATTCCGGCGTCGCCGGCGCTCTATGGGTCGCGCTCGGACCGGCGGACGATCTGCGTTTCCACCCAGGTCGGCTGTGCCTACGGCTGCAAGTTTTGCGCAAGCGGCCTGGACGGATTCAGCCGCAACCTCAAGCCTAACGAAATTGTCGATCAAATCATCGCGGTCGAGCGCGAGACCGGCGAAAAGATCGACAACATCGTGTTCATGGGAATGGGCGAGCCGTTGGCAAATTTCGAGAACATGATGCGCGCGATTCGGATCATCAACGCGCCGTGGGGACTCGGGATCGGCGCGCGACACATCACCGTCTCGACTAGTGGACTTGCGCCCCAGATTCGAAAGCTTGCCGATGAACCGTTACAAATCCGGCTCGCCATTTCCTTGCATGGCGCGACTGACGCGGTCCGTAACCAGATCATGCCGATCAACCGCCGTTACAATGTCGAGACGTTGCTTGCGGTCTGCGACTATTACGCCTCGCGAAAAAAGCAGCGTCTGACCTTCGAATACATTTTGATTGCGGGTGTGAATGATGTCGATGAGCAAGCGCGCGCGCTGGCTCGCCACGCCAAACGGCTTTCCGCAAAAGTGAATCTGATCCCCTACAACACTGTGCACGGTTTGGTCTGGTCGCGCCCGGCGCAAGATCGACAGGAAAAGTTTTTGTCGATCTTACGCGAACATGGAGTCGCGGCGACATTGCGACGCGAGAAAGGCCACGACATCGATGCGGCCTGCGGACAGTTGCGTTTGCAAACGAAACGCGAGCTGGAAACCGCAAGTTCGTAAATCGCGGAAAATTTTTGCGCATCAGGCGAAGCTGGCGTTTAGTCCGATTATGTCCGACTTCGAGGGCGAACGAGAAGGAATCTGGGACGAATACGATTGGGAGCGTTTCCTCCGACAGCAGGACCAACGGACAGAAAAGTACATGGAGCTGCTGGAGAAGTACATCGACGATCCCCAGCGCGACGAAATCATCGCCCGAGAAATGGGCTGGACGCAGATTCTGGGCGATGGCGATTGGAGCGCAGAGGTCGATGCACTCTTGGACGAAGATTGGCGTTTACAAAATGACGAGACTCCAAGCGGCGCCGAGCAAAAGGCGACTGAAAGCTTTGAAGACAACATTCTCTATCGGGCAGCCTTCGCCTTGACGGTTTGGATCGACAAGCTGTTCGACCAAAACGCCGCGCTCCAAAATGAACCGGCGGCGATCAAGCTGGCTACTCATGCGGCACTTGCGAGCGCGAAACTGGCGGCAGCCTTGAGCGATGATGATGTGGACGAACTTGGGATGACCATCGCCTATCTAAAACGCGCCCTGAAAGCGATCACTGTCTCGTTGGATTCAGCGGCCAAATTGGTCTCCGAGAAGCTGATCGCGGCCCGGCAGTATTCCGTTCTCCAGCAACGACTTTTCCAGGTGCGCGACGGGATTATTACGTTGATGGGGGAATATCGCGGCGAATGGCGTCGCCGTTACGGCTCCGAAGGTTTTCGGGGTTGAATGAAATAGCCGCCAGTTCCGTCGAATTATGCAAACGGAAACGACTCCGGCTCAAGCCGATGTGTCGGAACTGGACCTGGTGAGACGATGTCAAGCCGGCGAATCCGAGGCATTCGACCAGCTGGTAACCCGCTACCGGACAAGGGTATTCGCTATGATTTATAACATGGTCCATAACGAACAGGACGCCTGGGACCTGGCGCAGGAGAGCTTTGTCAAAGCCTGGAAATCGATCGGGCGCTTTCGCGGAAAGTCGTCGTTTTATACCTGGATTTATCGGATCGTCATGAACGTGACCATCGACTGGCTGCGTAAACGCCAAGTTAAAGCCGGCGGGGCCGAGTTTGATGACGCTATTCAGTTGAAAGACATCGATCCCGCATCTAAGACGGTGCCGAAAGCGGACCCGCTCCCACACCAGCGTCTGGAGCGGCAGGAAATCCGCGCCCGGATCGACCATGCTATCTCCCAACTCTCCCCCGAACACCGGGCAGTAATTTTAATGAAAGAAATCGAAGAAATGCAGTATCACGAAATCGCCGAAAGCCTGGGTTGCTCCATCGGCACGGTGATGTCGCGCCTGTTTTATGCCCGGAAGAAATTGCAGAATTCCCTGAGGGACGTTTATGAAAACGTTTGAAGAAAAATGGACTGCCTGGCTCGATGGACAATTGAGCGGCAAAGAATTAGCGGAATTCGAGGCTTCGCTGCCGGATTTGGAAGCGGCCGAAGCCGAAAAACGCGATGCGCTCAGGCTGGGCGCGTTTTTGAAGGAACAACTCGCGACTCAGGCACTAAGCAACGAGGAATTCTTTAGTCATCAACTGCACGAACGCATCGCGCGCGAAACGGAAGATCGCTCCCGTGACCGCGGAACGTCGACGTGGTGGACGATTCCCCGATTGGTTTGGTCGGGGGCGGCCGCGCTGGCGCTCTTTGTCATCACCACCGTAGTGCTCATGAGCCAGCATCAGCCCGGCGAGCAATCGGAATATCTCACCCAAATTCTGAATTCGCGCGTTGATCCGGCGGCCAATCCAAACGCGACTATCTACATTTTCGAGAGCAAGAACGACAACAAAGTAACGGTGCTGTGGACCGAAGGATTGCAATCGCTCCCGGCCGACTACGCAGCAAAATAATTCGACAATGCAGCTGAGGCCTTCGCTTCTCGCCGTGTTTTTCACCTTGGCGATAAGCGTGGCTTCGGCCGATGCGGAACACGTGGTTTGGAGCGGCCTCGTCATCGCCGAAAACGTTCCGCAGCCGGCGCCGATTCCGCCGGAACTGACCACTCTGGAGCAAACGCTCAAAGATCTTTTTGGTTACAATCAGTTCGAAGTGATTGGCCAATCAAACAAAACACTCAAGACTGGCGAGGAAGATTGGCTCGCCAACAGCAAGTATTTTGGACTGCACGTCGATGCTCGGGGGGAGAACGACGCCGGTTACACGTTAAACCTCAAGCTCTACAAAGAGAATGATGTCCTGCTCGAGACCGACGCGAACCTGAGCAAGAGCAGCCCACTCGTCATTAAAGGCCCACAGGTTGGCAGTGGACAGTTACTGCTCGTATTGGTGGTCAAGGATGACGAGCAAGCCCATCGGCGCCGTCATGCCGACCCGGCGAATCCGATTACGGCTGGATGGCATCGGTTACGCCGAATCATTCATGACGTTCTGCCGTAGTCGCTCGTTCAACGCGTTGATATGTCTCGCGATTGAACGTTTGCGTTAATTCGGGTAAGGGCAGAAATGCGGATTCGCACAGGTCTCGTTATTTTGTTTGCGCTCCCCTTAACCATGAACGGAGAAAAACCTTACACCTTCGCAAACACTCCCGGTAAATTGCCGAAGCAAGTCGTCCCACTCGAATACTCCATCCGAATCGTTCCTGACGTCAGCAAGTTTACTTTTTCCGGAAGCGAAACCGTGAAGCTAAAGGCGACCGCGCCGGTGCGTGAGCTGGTGCTCAATTCGCTCGAACTCGAAATCGCAAAGGCTTCGATCGATGGAACTCAATTATCACCAGCCGCGATCAAGCTCGATCCAAACAACGAGCTGGTGACCATCGCGCTGCCGCGCGGTGCTGCCCAAGGCGACCATACGCTCGCGCTCGAGTTCAGCGGGAAGATCACTCCAAAAGGCCGCGGCTTTTACTACATGCCCTATCAGGAGCAGGATACAGGCGCGAAAAAAATAGCGCTCGGCACGCAATTCGAACCGAGTGATGCGCGGCGGTTTTTTCCGTGCTGGGACGAACCAAGCTTTCGGGCGTTCTTTCAACTAACCGCAGTTGTTCCCGAAAATTGGGTCGCGGTTTCGAACATGCCGATCGAATCGGAACGCAAAATTAGTGTTCCAGAAGGAAGTAAAGAAGTTCGCTTTCAACAAACGCCGCCGATGTCCAGTTACTTGAACGTGTTTGTGGCTGGCGAACTCGACGAGATTGAAACCAAAATTGCCGGCACGGACACGGTTGTCGAACGCTACACCTCCAACCCCGGGCAAAAGAAGATATCGCGACAACGCTACAAGAGCAAAACTGCGCCATTGCAGGTTCGGGTGATTGCCACCAAAGCCAAGGCGGAATCGGGCCGATACGCGCTTGAGAGCACGGCGCAGATCCTTCAGTATTACAATGATTACTTTGGCGTTCGCTATCCGCTTCCAAAGTTAGATCAGATCGCCATTCCCGGCGGTTTCGGCGGCGCGATGGAAAATTGGGGTGGTATCACCTATTTCGAGTCCGCACTTCTGTTCGATCCAAAAAAATCCTCCGTGCTCACAAAGCAGCGGATTTATGAAGTGATCGCACACGAGACCGCGCATCAGTGGTTCGGCGATCTCGTCACTATGGCTTGGTGGGACAATCTTTGGTTGAACGAAGGTTTCGCCTCCTGGATGGGAAGCAAATGCACCGCGCATTTCAATCCGGACTGGGAAGTTTGGCTCGCCAGGAATATTCAGCGCGATCCAGCTCGCCGCACCGGAATCGCCAAGGAAGTCGCGATGGAAGCCGACGCAAGATCGACAACTCACGCCATCCAGCAGCCGGTTGCAAATGAATCCGACGCCAACAGCGCCTTTGACGACATCACTTATCGAAAAGGCCAAAGTTTTCTGCGAATGCTGGAAAGTTTCCTCGGCGAAGACGTTTTCCGCGACGGCGTCCGCCGCTACATAGCTGCGCATCAGTATTCGAACTCGACTACGGCCGATTTGTGGAACGCGCTGAGAGACGCTTCGGGAAAGCCGGTCGGCGAAATTGCCGCAGCGTGGACGGAACAACCGGGATTTCCGGTTGTAATGGTGAAACGCGACGGGGAAAAAGTTTCGCTGAGCCAGGAACGGTTCACCATTAATTTCCCGAACGCGCCAGCGCTGCAATGGAAGATTCCCCTCACCTGGTTCGTTGTAAGCGAAAACAAAATCGAGAGCCGATTGATGAACGACAAGATCGAGAACCTCCCGGCTATCGCGGTCGATCGGGTGATCAAGTTGAACGCGAACGGCGCCGGCGATTATCGGGTTCAGTATGATGACTCGTCTTGGAAAGCGCTGCTCGATGCGTTGGCGAAGTTAAATGTTGAGGATCGCGTCAATCTGCTGAGCGATTCGTGGGCGCTGGTCCAGGCCAATCGCGCCGACGTTTCTCTTTATTTAGAGCTGATCGGGAAACTGCCCCGCGGGCACGAGCTGGCCGAGCGCGATCAGATCGTTAACGCGTTCGATTACATCAATCGCTTGTTACTGGGCGACCCGAATCGCCAGCAATTTCAGGCCTGCGCCCGTTCGACTTTGCGACCTACTTTTAACGAGCTTGGCTGGGAGCCAAAGAAAAATGAATCACCACGCGATTCACTCCTTCGCGCAAGCTTGATCGTCGCGCTTGGCGATTTGAACGACCAGGAAATCATCGACGGCTGCAAACAACGTTTTGAAAAGTTCGTTGGCGATCCTGGCTCGCTCGCGCCGGATTTACGCGCGTCTATTTTTCTCGTGGTTGGACAAAATGCTGATGAGGCAACTTGGAACAAGTTCCACGAACTCGGATTGAAGACGACCAGTATCGAAGAAAAACAGAATTATTACGACGCGTTGGCCGCGGCGCGCGATCCGAAGCTGGCCGGAAAAGCATTGCAAATCTCGCTGAGCGACGAACTACCGACCAGTCGCGCGCTTCACGTGGCCGGCAAAGTCGCGCGCTATAGCGGGCATCCCGATCTCGCCTGGGAATTCGCCAAGGCAAACATGAAAGCGCTGCTCGCGAAAACCGACGCTCTTGGCGCTAATACGTTCGCGCCGGGCTTGTTCGTTTTCTTTTCCGAAAAATCGCGCGCGGACGAATTGAAAACTTACGCCAAATCTAATTTACCGGCCACCAGCGCGAAAGAAGTCGCCAAAGCGGTCGATGAAGTTGAGTTTCGCGCCGAATTCAAAAAACGGATCGTGCCGCAATTGACAGCCTGGATCTCCAAACAGCAACGGAAGTGACGATCGGACTTACAGGTTCGATTGCGACTGATCTTGTTCGGGCGTGATCAAGAGCCGCATCGGAATCATGGATGATTCGTGAAATCCATGACGCCGGAAAAATTCCTGGGCCACATTCTCCGGCCGGTCCGTCAATAAAGTGATGCGGAGAAAATTTTTCTGACGCGCGAACTCGATCGCGTGATTGAGCAGTTTCGAACCGTAGCCGTGCCCCTGGAATTGCTGATGGACCACGAGGTCCTCGAGCAAAATGACGAAACCGCCTTCTGCGGTGCTAATGGTGAAGAGCAGATTGATCATGCCGACAATCGCGCCGTCGCGGCGAAGCACGAACACGCGACCGCGGCTCGGCTGTTCGAAAATCAAACGCAACCCGCGCAGTTGCTTTTCTTTATCTGGCCGAAAATCGCTCTCCTGCGCGAAGAGTCCGCCGAGCATTTCGGACAACTCGTCCAGATCAGCCTCGGTAGCCGGCTCAATGACCACTTTCTCGCTCACCGTTTGCATTGCTTATTCCAGAAATTGAGCGGGCTGGCAACCCGCGAATGGAAGCTCGACCGGCTCCGTCCGACCAAATTGACAATCCCCTGCCCCATCCTAATGTAGCCGCTCTCAATTCGCGTCGAATTTATTTTTCGGCCTTATGAAACGCACCTATCAGCCATCGAAACGAACCCGCAAGCGCCAACATGGCTTTCGGGCGCGGATGCGAACCAAGGGTGGACGCGCCACCCTCGCCCGGCGACGTCAGCGCGGTCGCAAACGTCTCTTGCCGAAACGGGTCGAGCGCCATTTCGCGCGCCATACCCAAGCCTGATTTCCGACAATCTCGGTTCGGTTTCGCACGGTCGACATCGGCCAAGATCGACATTCTATTGTTGAGTGGCGCAACAGAGCACCAGGATCGAGGACTACGCCTTTATCGGCGATACTCAGACTGGTGCGTTAGTTAGCCGTGATGGATGCGTGGATTGGCTTTGTTTCCCGCGGTTCGATTCCGGCGCCTGCTTCGCGTCGTTGTTAGGCACGCGTGACAATGGCCATTGGCGTTTCTGGCCTAAGGAAGAGATCGACCGGACCAGTCGTCGATATCGCGGGGATGCCTTGATTCTTGAAACGGAGATCGAAACCAAAGAAGGCGCCGTCCGGTTAATCGATTTCATGCCACCGCGCGGCCAAAATCCCGATCTCATCCGCATCGTGGAAGGAATTCGCGGTCAAGTGGTGATGCAAATGGAGCTCATCATTCGGTTCGATTACGGCCGCACTATCCCGTGGGTGCGAACCGGGCACGGCGGATTGGAAGCGCTCGCAGGTCCGAACGGACTTATTCTGCGCACGCCGGTCAAAACGCGGGGCGAGGATCTGACGACAGTTGCCGAATTCACAGTCAAGAAAGGTGACCGTGTGCCGTTTGTCCTCACCTGGTTCGCATCGCATTCCCGGCCTCCTAAAAAAGTTACCCCCGACCATGCCCTGCGCGACACGGAAAGATATTGGAAAAAATGGGCGAAGCGCTGCCACCGCAAAACCCCATGGGATGACGCAGTGGTTCGCTCGCTTGTCGTCCTGAAAGGCCTGACGTATGGACCCACCGGCGGGATTGTGGCCGCGGCCACAACTTCTTTACCCGAGGAGATCGGCGGAGTGCGCAATTGGGATTATCGCTACTGCTGGTTGCGCGATGCGACACTCACCCTGATCGCTTTGGTCGACGCCGGTTATCAAAGCGAAGCCAAGAGCTGGCGCGAATGGCTCTTGCGCGCAATTGCAGGCAGCGCCGATCAAATGCAAATCATGTACGGTGTCCGCGGCGAACGCCGTCTGGAAGAGCTCGAAATCCCCTGGTTATCGGGTTACGGAAATTCAAAACCAGTGCGCATCGGCAATGCCGCGTCTGGTCAATTTCAGCTCGATGTTTATGGCGAAGTCCTGGGGACGATGTATCGAGCGCACGAGGCCGGAATCGAAAATCGCGAGACCGATTGGCGCCTGCAAGTCGCCCTGATGAACTTTCTCGAATCAAATTGGAACAAGCCAGACGAAGGCATCTGGGAAGTGCGCGGCGGTCCGAAACATTTCACTCACTCCAAAATGATGGCGTGGGTGGCTTTCGACCGCGCGGTTAAACTGGTTGAGGAATGTGGATGCCGGGGCGCGGAACATGTCGATCGATGGCGGAAAATTCGCGATCAAATCCATAAAGAAGTTTGCACGCGCGGATTCAGTCCGAACAAGAAAGCTTTTACGCAGTACTACGGATCGGATGCAATCGACGCGAGTTTGCTCATGATGCCGCTCGCCGGGTTCCTTCCATTTACCGACAAGCGAATACGCGGGACAATCGAGGCGATCGAACGCGAGCTCATGCGCGATGGTTTTGTGCTTCGGTATCGACCCGAAGAAGAAGGCGTGGACGGTTTGCCAGGGAGGGAAGGTGTATTTCTGCCTTGCTCATTTTGGCTGGCCTCATGTTTGCATCGCGTCGGCCGCAAAAAAGCAGCCCGTGACCTCTTTGAGCGTTTGCTTTCTGTCCGAAACGATCTCGGATTACTTTCGGAAGAATACGACCCGAGATCAAAGCGGCAGCTCGGGAATTTTCCTCAGGCATTTTCGCATGTATCGCTTATAACCGCGGCTCTCGTCTTGAGCGATCAGCATCCGTCAATCGGCCGGTGACCTCGGCTGCGTCCACCGCCACGCCCAACCACCGAAGTCGTTTTCGCTTCGCCGAGTTAAGTCGGCTGACGGTCCAAAATCAACCGGTCGATGTGGGAATAAATGTTGAAGGAGGGCGGGCGAAGAAAGCTCACCAATGTTTGATTGCTCTCGCGCGCGAACCTTACCGCGAGTGTAGACGGCGCCGATACCGAAGCGATAATCGCAATTCCAGCAGCCAGCGCTTTCTGAACGATTTCGAAGGAAGCCCGGCCGCTAACGAGCATCACATCTCGATCCAGAGGCAGCGAGCCGTCAAGAAAAGCGCGACCAATCGTCTTATCGACCGCGTTGTGGCGGCCGATGTCCTCGCGAACGATTTTAGGTCGTCCGTTTAAACCAAAAATGCCGGCGGCGTGAATTCCGCCGGTGCGCGCGAAATCGCTTTGACCTTGTCGTAACCGTTCTGGCAAGGAGAGCAGCGTCTCGATCTCGATCCTGATCTTAGTCGACTTGATCTTCGGAAAATTTTGCCTGATCGCTTCGATACTATTTTTGCCGCAAATCCCGCAACTGGAGGAAATCGTCCCGAATCGTTGCGCCGAATTCAGTTTTAGTTTCACACCGGCGGCAAGATCGATATCCACTTGGTTCTCGTGGCCGGTCGAAATCTTCTCGATCTCTTCGCGTTTGCGAATCATCGCTTCGGAAACTAGAAACCCCACGGCCAACTCCTCGTCATGACCCGGGGTGCGCATGGTCGTGGCCAAAACTTTTCCGCGAACACGGATCTCGAGCGGCTCCTCGGCTGTCAGCTCATCAGGCAAATACTCGAGCGCGCCATCGCGATTTCGCCGGATGATTTTCTCGGAAGCGATCGCACGTTCTTTCATGTGGGACGACTGAATGTTATCATGATGCCGGTGGAAATCTGTCATCTTTACATTTCGCCCGGCCACAATTTTTTCGGCCACCACGGCCGTGAACCGGATCAATATCCGGCGATTGAGGTCGCGATCATCGAATGTGCGGCCGGCCACGGCATTCGAGGCGATCGCTTCTTTGATTATCGCGACGATTACAAAGGCCAGATTACATTCTTTTCGCTCGAAGTTTTCGATGAGCTCTGTGGCGCGTTCGAGCTGAAGGATTATTCCCCTTCGTTGGTTCGCCGCAATGTCATGACCCGTGCGGTCGATCTTAACGAATTGGTTGATTGCGATTTTGAAGTGCAGGGCGTCAAATTTCACGGAACGGGAGAGTGCCGGCCTTGTTATTGGATGAACCAGGCGATCTCGGCTGGCGCGGAAGAATTTCTGAAAGGTCGCGGTGGCTTAAGAGCGCGAATCCTAAGCGACGGCCGGCTGCGCTCAACCGCGCGGCTTCAATGAGCATCTGCGCGGCGCTGTTAGCAGGCGGGGAGTCGCGTCGAATGGGTAAAGACAAAGCGACGATGCTTTTTCGCGGCCAAGCGCTTTGGAAAATTCAACTCGACTTGCTGCGCAAATTAAGGCCGGAGGAAATCTTTATTTCGGCGCGGAACGACCCTCGGTGGCGACCTGCCGATGTTAAATTCGTGGCGGATGAAGCACCGTCGCGCGGACCGCTTAGTGGCATCGCGGCCACGTTAGATGAAATGCGCTCGACCCACCTTCTTGCCCTGGCGATCGACATGCCGTTCATGAACGAAAGCTACTTGCGTTCGCTCTGCGGTTTCGCGGCTCGCGGTTGCGGCGTGCTTCCTAAAATCGATCGTCGCGCTGAGCCGTTGGCGGCGATTTATCCGCGCGAAGCACTGATCGATCTTCAGGGCGCGCTTGCGAGCGGCGATTTTTCGCTGCAAACGTGGACCGAGCAACTTGTTGAATCCGGAAGATTACGAGTAATATCTGTCGCTGAAGAAGCGCGACAATTATTTCGGAATTTGAACGAACTTCGCGACGTGGAAGACGATGTTCTTCCGGCGACCCTCAATCAAACGTCCCAATCAAGTTAACCAGCCGGCGAATAATGGAGATAAAACTTGCGCGTTGTGCATCGCACGCGCCTGAGTAATTTCCGATTCTTTTGCGGACGTGCTCATTCGCACCGTTAGCTCAATTGGCAGAGCAAGTGACTCTTAATCACTGGGTTATAGGTTCAAGTCCTATACGGTGCAAAAGTCCGCGCCGGACTGGCGTTTTCGCTTGCCGCCCCCGAGATTGACAATTCACTCTGTGCAACGTCGATGAAAATTTCGGTAGTCATTCCCGTTTTTAACGAGCGCGGCACAATTGAGCAGATCGTAAACGCGGTCCGTTCCGCGCCAGTAGACAACATTGAAATCATCGTTGTGGACGACGCATCCACTGATGGAACTCGACAGCTGTTGAAAGAAAAAATTTCGCCGATGATCGATCAAATCATTTATCAGCCCCGCAATTGCGGCAAAGGCGCGGCGCTCCGGGCCGGGTTCGCCGCTGCTACAGGCGATGTGATTTTGGTGCAGGACGCCGATCTCGAATATAGCCCGGGCGATTATCCAACTTTGCTCGAGCCGATTCTTTCGGGAAATGCCGATGCGGTCTTCGGCTCACGATTCATGGGAGGCCGACCGCATCGTGTTCTCTATTTCTGGCACATGGTTGGAAACAGATTTCTCACATTGCTCTCAAACATGTTCACCAATCTGAATCTGACCGATTTAGAGACGTGCTACAAAGCGTTCCGCGCGCCGTTGGTGAAGAATCTTGATCTTCGCGAAGATCGGTTCGGGTTCGAGCCAGAAGTAACGGCAAAGTTGGCGAAGGCGAGATGCCGCATTTACGAAGTGGGCATTTCTTATAACGGCCGCACCTACAGCGAAGGCAAAAAAGTGAATTGGAAAGATGGTGTCCACGCCATCTACGCAATCTTGCGCTACAATTTGTTCGGGTAGCGCGGAAAGGACGTCGGCTGGCAAAACAACTGCTTGACCAGAGAGGGCATCCTAGCGCATAGAACCGGACGTGAAAGCCTTAGCTCGTTTCGCCGTTTTGTCAGGGAGTGTAACACTGGGATTTTTCGCCCTGGCTGGTCCGGAGCCACTTCCGGTGAATGAATCAAAGAATGTATCAAATCCGGAAGAACCGCGTGTCTGGCAGGGTTTCTACATCGGCATCAACGCCGGGTATGCCTTCGATTTGCATAGTGAGGTGAGCGATCTCGATTTTTTAAACGCCGGTCCGCCGGTACGAACTTTCTCATTCGATTCCGACGGCCCAGTCGCCGGCGGACAAGTTGGATTTAACCTGCAACCGTTGAGTTGGCTCGTGCTCGGAATAGAAGGCGACGCCGGCTATCTCGGCGTACATGGACGCGCGAGGCAGCCCGGTTCACCTCCTGGCGGGACGTTCGCGGAGATCAATCCCGGCGTCTACGCGACGGCTCGCGGACGAGTCGGCTGGGCTCACGATAACTGGTTGCTTTATGTGACCGGCGGCTGGTTCGGTTCGGATTATGAGCGGCGCGTGGAGGACAATGAGATCTGTTCTTGCGGATTCCAGCTCGGCCATGGCGCCAACGATGACTTCAAATCCGGTTACACGGTTGGCGGCGGTTTGGAATGGTTGTTTCGAGAACACTGGTCGTTGCGCGTCGAATATCTCTACTTCAACGTGGGGGACGGAACGGTTACCGTGCCGATCTTCCAGCAGGGCCCTTTTCGTTTCGGCTTTGATGATGACGGCGGCCACATCGTGCGCGGCGGTTTGAACCTCAAGTTCTAACCGCCCGCCCGGACCGGACGACCAACTCCCTTATCTCCGGATAACAACCGTGGCTGTGTTGAATGGCGCTGTGCAGAAGTAGGCTGGTCCGTTAATTATTGTCATCGTAGCGTTCCGATTTGTCTTCCGCGCGAGGTTCTTTAGCGCCGTGATCGTAACCGTGGCCGATGTTTTGCCTGCCGGAATTGTAAACTGTCCCACGATAGGGCTCAGACTATAATCGGCCCCGAAGATTGCGGTGCCGCTCATGGTATAGAATACCGTCAACGGTTGTTTAAGAGGACCTTTCGGAAGCGTAACCATAAAAACGGTCTTACCTCCTGTGCCAAGAGAGCTTAAAATAGTGCAAAGGCGAACCTCGGTGGTAGCAGGCGCTACGCCTAGTTGTTCAGCGATCCCGAGCGAGCATCCGTTAGCGTCAGTAATAACCACGTTGTATCCACCGCTGGTAAGGCCAGTGAAGGTCGTGCTTCCGCCGGACGCGGCGATAGTATGGGGAGCGCCGCCGTTAAGCGTGACCGAATACCCAGGAGTCCCACCATTGACTGTAACTGTCATGGTTCCATCAGCAGCAATACTGGAGCTCGCTGGCGTCGTCGTAATCGATGCGTTGATTGCCGTTGGGATCACGATCATTTGTGTCTGGCTAGGTCCTAAGCAGGCATTGCTATCTCTGACAGCAACGGTGTGTGAGCCGGCGCCGAGGTTGTTAAAGGTCGCCGGCGACGTGCAAGGCGCAAATGAACCGTTGTCCAGGCTGCATTCGTAGCCAGGCGTGCCGCCCGAGAAGGTCGCAGTCATGCTGCCAAGCTGACCGTTGCACAACGGATCAGTCTTAGTCGATGAGGCAGTTACCGGGGTCGGAATCGTCACGGTAGCACCGGCGGCGGTGGTGCAACCATTCGCGTCCTTCACTGTGATTGTGTAGGACCCGCTAGCTAAGCCGTTGAACACATTCGAAGCCTGAAAATTCGTTCCGTCAATGGAGTAGCTCAGTGTACCGGTGCCGCCTGAAGCTGTTACCGTGATCGAACCCGTGCCGGTGCTGCAGGCAGGATTAGTCGCCAAAGCTGAAGCGATAAGGCCTGAAGCAGGTTGAGTGATGGTGACGGGCTGCGTAGTCGTGCAACCATTCGCATCCTTAACCGTGATCGTGTACGAACCCGCGGCCAGATTGCTGAACGTGCCGCTGTTGCCAAAGTTAGTCCCGTCTATCGAGTAAGTGTAGGGGGTAGTTCCACCAGAGCCAGAAACAGTTACGCTGCCCGTCGAAGAGCCAAAGCACGCGACGTTGGTTTGAGAACTGATCGAGGAACTAAGGGCTGCGGCCGGTTGTGTGATTGTGACCGGCTGAGTTGTCGTGCAACCATTGGCATCCTTGACCGTGATCGTGTACGAGCCTGCGGCGAGGCTGCCGAAAGTACCGCTATTGCCAAAGGTAGTACCATCGATGGCGTAAGTATAAGGCGAAGTTCCACCCGAGCCCGCAACCGTCACACTCCCGGTTGAACCGCCAAAGCAGTCGACATTCGTCTGTGAACTGATCGACGAACCGAGCGCCGAAGCCGGCTCAGTGATTGTGACTGGCTGGGTTGTGCTGCAACCATTGGCGTCTTTGACCGTGATTGTGTAGGAACCGGCAGCCAGACTACCGAACGTTCCGCTTGCTCCAAAATTTACGCCGTCTTTGGAAAACGTGTACGGAGAAGTTCCGCCAGAACCCGCGACTGTTACGCTGCCGGTCGAACCGCCAAAGCAGGCAACATTCGTTTGTGAGCTGATTGACGAGCCGAGGGCTGCGGCCGGCTGCGTGATCGTCACCGGCTGAGTCGTGGTGCAACCATTGGCGTCTTTAACCGCGATTGTGTAGGAGCCTGCGGCCAGATTACTGAAGGTGCCGCTGTTACCGAACGTAACGCCATCAATTGCGTAAGTGTAAGGCGAAGTTCCACCCGAGCCAGCAACCGTCACGCTGCCGGTCGAACCGCCGAAGCAGGCAACATTCGTTTGTGAGCTTATTGACGAGCCGAGGGCTGCGGCCGGCTGCGTAATCGTCACCGGCTGAGTCGTGGTACACCCATTGGCATCCTTGACCGTAATTGTGTACCCGCCGGCGGCGAGATTACTAAACGTTCCGCTGGCGCCAAAGGTAGTGCCATCGATCGCGTAACTGTAAGGAGCAGTTCCGCCCGAGCCCGCAGCTGTGACGCTGCCGGTCGAGTTGCCAAAGCAGGCAACATTAGTTTGCGAGCTGATCGAGGATCCAAGTGCGGAGGCTGGCTGCGTAATCGTGACACCTTGAGTCGTGGTGCAGCCGTTCGCGTCTTTGACTGTAACGGTGTAGGAGCCTGGCGCTAGATTGTTGAAGGTGCCGCTGTTGCCGAAGGTCACCCCATCAATCGCGTAAGTGTACGGGGCAGTTCCACCCGAGCCCGCAACTGTGACGCTGCCGGTCGAATTGCCGAAGCAGGCAACATTAGTTTGCGAGCTGATCGAGGCTCCAAGTGCCGAGGCTGGCTGCGTAATCGTGACACCTTGAGTCGTGGTGCAGCCGTTCGCGTCTTTGACTGTAACGGTGTAGGAGCCTGGCGCTAGATTGTTGAAGGTGCCGCTGTTGCCGAAGGTCACCCCATCAATCGCGTAAGTGTAGGGAGCAGTTCCGCCCGAGCCAGCAATGGTTACGCTACCAGTTGAAGAACCAAAGCAGGCAACATTGGTTTGCGAACTGATCGAGGCTCCAAGTGCCGCGGCCGATTGAGTGATCGTGACCGGCTGGGTCGTTGTGCAGCCGTTGGCATCTTTGACCGTGATCGTGTAGGAACCGGCAGCGAGGCTACCGAACGTTCCGCTTCCTCCAAAATTTACGCCGTCTTTGGAAAACGTGTAGGAACCGGTTCCGCCAGAGCCGGCCACAGTTACGCTGCCGGTGGAACCACCAAAGCACGCGACGTTGGTTTGCGAACTTATCGATGCCGAGACTGCAGCGGCCGGTTGAGTGATCGTGACCGGCTGGGTTGTGGTGCACCCATTGGCATCCTTAACCGTAACCGTATACGACCCGGCGGCGAGATTGCTGAACGTGCCGCTTGCTCCAAAGGTCACGCCATCTTTGGAAAACGTGTACGGGCTCGTGCCACCAGAGGCGGACACGGTCACACTTCCGGTTGAAGCACCAAAGCAAGCAACATTGGTTTGGGAGCTAATCGAGGCTGAGACTCCGGAGGCAGGCTGGGTGATCGTCACCGGCTGGGTCGTGGTGCAGCCATGAGCATCCTTGACCGTGACCGTGTAGGGGCCTGCGGCCAGATTGTTAAAGGTCCCACTAACGCCAAAGTTAGTGCCATCTATAGAGTAGGTGTACGAAGGAGTTCCGCCCGAACCCGCGACCGTCACACTTCCGGTTGAGCCGCCAAGGCAACCAACATTTGTTTGCGACGTTATCGATGATCCAACCGCTGAAGCTGGCTGGGTCACGTTGATCATGGCGTCCTTAGTACAGCCGCCGGTCGCAACAACGTGCACAGTTTTCGTTCCGGCGCTCAGACCGGTAAATGTAGTCGACCCTCCATCGGTCAAGACTGTCTGCGTTGTGGCGTCGAGGGTTACCGAGTAGGGCGGAGTACCGCCATTAATCGTAGCCGTGACCGAGCCGTTGGAGCCGCCGAAGCAGCTCACCACGCTTTGCGTTAATGACGCAGTAAAACCGGCGCTGAAAGAGGTCGCGATCGGCGTAACGAAGTCATCCAGGACCGAAGTGGCAGTTGTAGAAGTTTTTGTCCGGACGAAAACGCTGTGGACCTCGATCCCGGAGCACGGATCAACAACTGCTTGAATTAGTTTGGTCGCATCGATCGACATCTCGACAAATTGGTTCTTCGAGTAGGTCGTCGCGCCGAACGCGCCGTAAGGCACCGACACTCCATCAACTGTGTTCGTCGCCACGAATGCGGTGTTCACCCCGATGGATGACGTAATATCAAACCACTGATAGGTTCCTGAAACCAATTTCCACTGATAGACGATGGCCGAAGCGAGTGCGCCCCCGCTATTGTATTGCGCCGTTATCAACAGATCGTTAGGAGTTCGTCCGCCAGTAGCAAAAAGCGGATCGCCTGAAACCGCTCCGGCAGGATTTGTTTCGAAATGGCCACAAGGCGCTGAGGAACAGCCGACATCGGTCACCTGCGTCAGGCCAGCCTGATTCAGCTCGAAATCAACGAAGGCGGTTCCGTTGTTGGAGAGTCTATCGGCGGACGCGGTTACCCAGCGGTCACCACTGCTATCTTTCGAGATGTGAACATAGACGTTGTTTAAATCCGACTTATTGCCAGCGCTGGCGGTCTTCCAAGTATAGGTGTTCGGATTGTCGTTAAACGTATGGCTGCCGGAGAAAACATCATCGCCCAAATTATATGCATCGAGGCGGCGGTATGTGACGGTGGGATCTATCGGAACCCCGGCGCTTGTAAGCAGTCCCGTAGTGCCAACGCCATTCGCGATCCAATCTGTGTGTCCGCCTCCGGCAGTAGCCACAACGCCACCTTGAATCTCAAAGCCGCCCGGATCGCCATTCGGGGCAATGCCCGCGCCCACGACATCGGTAAATTGAGTTGTGGCCACGACACCGCCTTGGGTCGCTGTCAGAGTAAACACGACTCCAATATCATGTGCCTGGACGACGAATTCGGAGTTGGAGAAGTTGCCAGCTGCATCCGGCGTCGCGGAAACGTCCCATGGTAGATCATTGTCGGACTCGTCAATATGAAGAGCCACCGGTTGGCCGGGGATCCAGCCGGAACCGCTGATCACGACGGTTTCCCCGGGCACGTAATCGCTCTTGTCCGTGGTAACGGTAGAACCGGCGGTAACTTGAGCCAAATGAAGTTGGCTCGATGCCATCAGCCCAATTAAAACTAGAACAGCGCCAAGGACTGGCGCGATTCGACTCGTTAAGGGAGTAGCTGCTCGAAAAATTTTGCTCATATGCGTGATGTTGGAAGAACGCGGAATTACCTAGGGATTTCGGGGTTGCACCGCACTGCGCCTCAAACCTCCATACCAATCATGAATTTCCATAGCAGCCATAAAAACAAATTCGGCAAAAAACGTCAATAAAAATAAGAAAAAATCTGATGCTGACGTAGTTCAATCTCTCACCGGGTATAAGGCATCTCCCTGGGATCCCACCTGGGCGAGGAACAAACCTGAATTGGGAGGCATGCTCGCAGGTTTCTTTTGCCTGGGGTTGTGCTGGGGGCTGGCTTTGTTTGGCTGTGCCGGAACTGTTTGGGGTTATTAACCTTTCCTCACCCATTTTCTCCGCAAATGGCGGTCAGAAGTTCAAATAATTTCGAAAGAGATTAACGAAATGGTGAGTGTTGCCTATCGGGCAAACAGACTCTTTTTTTCGAATGACGAATCCCTGAGTGATTCCATCAGGGCAATACCGCATTTGGTGTGGTGTATCTCTCTGATCAGCAGATCAGGAGCTTTTTCGGCAAGTAGCTATTGGCTGCGCCGCGCCCCGACGTCGGTTGCGACGAATAACTTCCTTGACGAGTGAAATTCGACACGGCAAAAGGGAAGCGCACGGGAGGCGCGGCTAGTTTGGTAAAAAACCGTTTTAATCTTTTAGTCGCGCTTATTGGCGCGGGGACGATGTCGATCTTGGCGGCAACAAGTTTTGCGCAAGGGCCGAGTTCGCAAGATGTCGATCGTGCCCAATTACTTCAGGGCCAGACGCAGCCGCCGTTCGGACCAGCGGGATTGCCCGAGGGCGTCGAAGATGGACACGCCGCGTCCAGTCCGAACGATGCCGACATTGGAGAGCAGGAAATTCTGAAACGTGTGACACAATATCAACCGCTCACGCTTTTATTGGCTTCTCCGATTTTCTACACATCGAATGTGGCGCTGACACGGAGCGGCGAAAAGAGCGACGTGGTGATCGCGCCGACAGCGGCTGCTTATTATGATCCGCAGATCACAAAAACGCTCTACGGGCATTTCGGTGCGCGGGAACAGATCTTTTATTACGGCAAATACACCGGGTTCAATTTCGGCAGCCTCGATGTCGAAGCTGGACTGAATTATTTCCTGCCGCAATTTCATAATTTGATCCTGCGCGGTTGGTACGACTTTAACCGTTTAACTTTGGACGATCGGTTGGGTGACGAATTTTTCTCGAACCACGCGCTCATATTTAACGCCGAGTTGCCATTCCGCTTGAGCCGCGCGCAGCAGCTCTTCGTCGGCGCGGACGCGAACATCAGTGTCGGGGCGGACCATCAAAGCCCGCGGCGGAACGATTATGAAGGATATCTCGGTTATTCCGCGAATCTGACGCGCGCATTTTCCATCAATGCGGTCGGTCGCATTGTCGCACGCGATTATCACCAAAACGGACGCACGGATGTGAGCGAGATTCTTTCGCTCACAGCCAGTTATAGCCTGACGAACTGGTGCTCGGTCGGCGCGATCAGTTCTTTCGCGCACAGCGACTCGAACAAGGACGTCTTCGATTACGACGTCGCGAACGTCGGCGGTGCAATCGCGCTTACTGCGAAATTTTAGGAGACGCAATGAGGATTAATCGCACTTTCCGATTCTGTCTGATCAGATCGGTTCCTCTGATCTGGGCCATCGCCGCGACAACGTCGACCATCGCGACCGAGCTCAACCAAGCGACCATCACGCGACTGATCAAACAGTCCCTGGGCGGGATAGCCATCTCCAGTAGTGTCCAACTTCGGACCATGCTCGATTCGATGGGCAACAGTGGTCAAATCATAATGATAAGATCGACAATCAATCGATGAAAACTCCCTTCCCAAATTCAAATCTCGTCGCTGCCATTTGTTTAGTCGGAACCGCTGCCGGTATTGCCAGTCTCCTTTTTGCAGCCGACCAAAAACAGGCCCACGTTACCGAAGTGATCCATGATGTCCGCCTGCTCGCCGGGCAAACCGCAGCCCGACCCGCCACCGTGAACGATACCGTTCGCGAAGGAACGGCTGTCCGGACCGGCACCGATTCGCGCGCGGAACTGACGTTTCTTGATCAAACACTCACGCGGCTGGGCGCGAATACGGTTTTCAGTTTTGGCGGAGCCGCGCGCACTTACGATCTCGGCAGCGGCGCGATTCTAATGTCGGCCCCGAAAGACACCGGCACCGTGAAAATCACAACCGCGGTTGCGACCTGCGCCGTGAGCGGTTTCACCGCGATTTTGGAACGCCATTCGAACACGTGGAATAAATTCATCCTTCTTCACGGCAACGGCACGTTGACGTTGAAGGGCACTCCGGGCGGTCCCTGCCGGTTGCAAGCTGGACAGATGGTTGTGTTTCCACCACATCCGACCCATTGCCCGCCAGTCCTCAACATCGACATCTCTAAATTACTGAACGGCAAATTGGTCAAAGGCTTCGACCGACCGCTGCCGGAATTGAATATCATTCTGGCTGACATTGAGAACCAGCACAACGAACCGCCGAGGGGCGGACTGATCGATCCGACGAACCAGGATGTGATCGACCAGGCCATGAATGCGCACATGGAATCCCCGCCGCCGCCGCCGCGTCCGACCGTCATTCCGAGCGACGCGCGTTTCTAACACTCATCGCCGACACAGTCACGAACGTAACCAATTTGTCAGTCGTTAGGCGGAATCGTCAGCGTCAGGCCCGCTTTCAAATTGTCCGGATCATCGATCTTTTTTTCGTTGGCGTCGCGGATGTCTCTCCAGCGCTTCGACGTTTTGTAAAACTTGCGCGCAATGGAAGCCAGAGTGTCGCCTTCTTTCACAGTGTAAGTGTGAGAGCCAGCCTTCTTCGACTCCGTTTTTTCTTTATCGCCGCGACGCGACGCCGACTTGTCCGTGGCGGGGCGAGGCTTGAGTGAACCAGCGTCAATTTCCCTGTGCAAATTGAGATTTTCATTTCGCAATCGCGCCGCCTCCGCGCGGGTCACAACCGAGTCGCCGGACAAACTCGTGCCGAGCGCAACTTCGTCACGTTTCATAAAATCTTTGACCTCGGCCGCGTGCGAGCCCTCTGGATTCAAAACGAGGTAGCGTTTGAAATGATGGAGCGCGTGCAGCGGATCGTTCATTTTGTCGTCATAAAGCAAAGCTAGTTTAAAGTGCACTTCCGCGGATTGGGGCGTGCCATCGAGGGCAGCTTCGTAAAGATTGATCGCCCAGAGGTAATCGCCCTGGGCCGCCTTCCAGTCCGCTTCTTTGACCAGGCGTGTATTCCGCGACGTGACCATTCGATCGCACGCGCTCAAGAGCACCAAAATTGAAAATGATGCTACCAAAAAGTGGAAGCGAGAGTTGTCAGCGCGCATTTTTCGTGATCAACGTCTTTAATCGTGAATCCGGGTCGAGCGCAAATTTTTTTCGTGACCATACTTTTATCCGCTCCACTCTGGTTGATCCGCGCCGAGTTAACTCTCGGCGAAAAATATCGAATTAATCTCGTCGATGTCGATGGCCATACATTCTCCATCGACGACGGCCACATCATGACTGTTGTTTTAACCACCCAATCGAACATCGACAAAGCGCGCGCGGTCGGGGATCGCACGCCCGACTTTTGTCTCGGTAATCCGACTTATCGAATGATCACCGTCCTCGCGTTCGAAACGAAACACAGCAAACCGGTCCGCATGATTCTCACTTCGTTGATCCGGCGGAGGATTGATTCTGAAGCACGCCGCCTCCAATCGCGCTACGATCAACTCAAGATTGCCCGAAATGCGCCCAACGATGTCTTCGCGGTCGCAGATTTCGATGGAACAATCACGACCCAGCTCGGCGCACAGCCAACCCGTGCGCTCTTTCACGTTTTTGTTTTCGGTCGAAATGGCGAACTCCTGAAACAATGGAACGATGTGCCGACCGCTGAAGACTTGGCGGCCGCGCTAAAGCAAAATTAATATTTTGGCACGTCCGAGTCGATTTCGTCCGACCATTTGGCAATCCCGCCTTCGAGATTAAACACGTTTGCAAAACCGGCGTCGCGCAATAGCCGCACCGCCTGCGCGCTGCGCATACCGCTGTGGCAGTGCACAACCGTCAAACGATCGCGGTCCAATTCGCTCAACCGGTCAGGCAATTCTCCGAGTGGAATTAACTGCGCGCTGTCGATGCTTGCGATCTCGTGTTCAAACGGTTCCCGAACATCGACCAGCTGAACGGGTTCGCGCGCGTCGAGTTTTTGTTTTAGTTCGCGCACCGAAACGGTCGGGACGTTGGTCGCGACCCCACAGAATTGCTCATAATCGATCGGTTCGGTGATCGTGGGCGAGTCGCCGCAGACCGGGCATTGCGGATCGCGCCGGAGACTGAATTCGCGAAATTTCATCTTCAGCGCGTCGAAATAGAGAAGCCGGCCGACGAGCGGCTCGCCGACACCGAGGATTAATTTGATCGCTTCGTTTGCCTGAATCGTCCCGACAATTCCGGGAAGGACACCGAGCACGCCCGCCTGTGCGCAATTTGGAACCGATCCCGGCGGCGGCGGCTCGGGAAATAGGCAGCGATAACAAGGCCCGCCCAGATGCGGCGCGAACACGGTCGTCTGGCCATCGAAACGAAAAACCGATCCGTAAACGTTTGGCGTTTTCGCGAAGACGCAGACGTCGTTCGACAAATACCGTGTTGGAAAATTGTCGGAGCCATCGACCACGACGTCGTAGCCGGAGACAATCTCGCGCGCGTTCTTACTTGTGAACTTGCATTCATGGGTTTCGATTTCGATGTTGGGGTTCGCGTCGCGCAAACGGTCCCGCGCCGAATCCAATTTTTTGCGGCCGACGTCTTTCGTCCCATGCAAGATCTGTCGCTGGAGATTGCTAAGATCGACATCGTCAAAATCGACCAAACCAAGTTTGCCGACGCCGGCAGCGGCAAGATAAAGCGCGGCCGGGGAACCGAGCCCGCCCGCGCCGATGCACAAAACGCGCGCAGCGTTCAAACGCTGTTGTCCTTCGGCGCCGACTTCCGGCATGATCATGTGGCGCGAATAACGCAGTTGCTCTTCTTTACTAAGCTTAGTCGTCGCGACGCCTTGCTCGTCCATGATGTTCTTGTTCATACCGCGCATTTATTTTACCACGACAGTTGTAGCGGCGCTTAACACAAACGCCGCTACAACACTTATTTGGTTTTTACCAGGTCCCAATTGATTCCAACGATCCGCCTGTTCTCGAATCGCTTCAATGATTTCGGAAAAATCAGGTAGCTCGCGCCTTTCTGTTCTTTGAACCCAACCATGCCGAATTCGCTTCCGGCTTCGCTCTTTTTAATCGTCATCACCCGGTTGTTCTTGATTTCCGATTGCAGATGCCGATCTTGCCCTGGTTTTTGCCAGAGGATGTAAACCTCGGGACGGCCCGCTGTTTCTACGGCATCGGCAAAGCGCGCAGTTTTGACTTTGAGAAGTTTCACAGCAGAAGTTGATCGGTTAAGTTGTTGAGAAGAGGAGACAATTTTCGCCTCAACCAGTCAACGGCTCAACGTCTCAACCAAAGAAAAGTCCGCCAGAGAACTACGGCAAGGAGGATCAAACTACCGTTGCTGCATTCCTGCCCTGGCGGGGTTCGTCAGTCCTCAATCCATAGCCCCTGACGGAACCGAAACTTACCGCAAGCCTTGTCCGGAGCAACGCCGAATGGATCGACATCGGGCAATCGCGAGTTTTATCATCGCGGTGTGAAACTGCTGGCCCTTCTGTTGTTGGTCGCGGCGCAATTCGGTTGCACGACTCTCGCTAACCAACGCGATCTTTACAGTCCCGAACCGGCGCCCGATTCGCACGAAGCGATGCGGCAAGTGAGAGCAAGGCCGCAGAGCGAACAAACGCCGGCGCCAAAGCCGCAGTTCCGTTAGTGCAAGGTGGATCGAGCAGTCCCTTGCTCGATGTTAGTCTTGGCGGCGAAGCCGCCTTTATATTTAGTATCGCCCGCCGAGCGGCCGATCCACCGGCGCGCGATCTAGCCGAACGGGAGGTTCGCTTTGACCCTGGCTTCGTCGGTTTTATCGACCCGCGCCATTTTGCCGAGGTGCCGCTTGCGCTTCGCGTTTTTGGTCGAAAGCAAATGACGCCGTGACGATTGGCCGCGTAAAACTTTGCCGCGAGCGGTGATCTTGAATCTTTTCCTAACCGCTTTTTTGGTTTTGCTGCGCGAGATTGCTTTCGGCATAAGGCGCGAAAGATACGGGCCGCCGCTCGAATCACAAATTCTTTTTGGTATTTGCTCGACGGCGGCAAAAGCACCAAACCCCAAAAGATTTCAATCTTCAAATTCCAAGCGCAACGACGCTTGAACATTGAATTTTGCAACTTCTCCGGGATTTGGAGATTGGAATTTGGAACTTTCACTGCGCCGACTTGCTGGGACATTGTCATATATGGAAGCGGCCTCCCCTAAAATTCCGCGCGTCGTGATTATCGGCGCCGGTTTCGGTGGCCTGGAGGCGGCCAAGAAACTCTCCGGTCAACCCGTCCAAGTCACGGTGGTCGACCGGACGAATTACCATTTGTTTCAGCCGCTGCTTTATCAAGTCGCGACCGCTGCGCTTTCGCCGGCAGATATTGCCGCTCCCGTGCGCGCGATTTTGAGCAAATGCGAGAACATGGAGGTGATCCTCGCTGAGGTTCAATCGATCGATATGAATGCGAGGAAGGTAAAAATGGTCGATGGCGAACTCGATTACGATTATCTCATTCTGGCCACCGGGGCGCGGCATTCCTATTTTGGACATCCGGAATGGGAAAAACTTGCGCCCGGCCTCAAGAGTCTGGAGGACGCAGTTGAAATTCGGCGCCGGATTTTAATGGCGTTTGAATATGCCGAAAAAATCAGCGATGAGGCCGCGCGCAAAGCGGCCATGACATTTGTCATCGTCGGGGGCGGCCCAACCGGCGTCGAAATGGCCGGCGCCATTGCCGAAATTGCGCGCTACACGTTGGCTAAAGATTTTCGCCATATCGATCCGTCCCAGGCGCGCGTAATTTTGGTGGAAAGCGAACCACGCGTGCTCGCTGCCTTTCCGGAAGATCTGCAGATCAGCGCGATGCGACAGCTTGTCGATCTTGGCGTCGAAGTGCGCGCCGGCATTCATGCCACCAATCTTTCGGAACAAGGTTTGCAAGTCGGGGACGAATTCATTCCGTGCCGCGTAAAAATCTGGGCGGCCGGCAACAACGCCTCCTTTGTCGGCCATTCACTTGGCGCGCCCATCGACCACGTTGGACGCGTGTTCGTGAACAAGGATTTGACGATTCCTGATCATCCCGAAGTGCAAGTGATCGGGGATCTGGCGAACTTTTCGCATCAAACCGGTCAGCCCTTGCCCGGAGTTTCGCCAGTTGCGATGCAACAAGGACGTCACGCTGCCCGCAATATTTTGGGGATGATCGACGGCCGGAAGCCGCAACAGTTCTGGTATTTCGACAAAGGCAGCATGGCTACAATCGGCCGGAATAAAGCCGTCGCGGACCTTAAACTGCTGCATTTGAGCGGAATCCCGGCGTGGTTGGCTTGGTTGTTCGTCCACATTATCTTTCTGGTCGGCTTTAGAAATCGCCTCGCTGTCCTTTTTCAATGGGCTTGGGCTTATTTCAGCTTCAACAAAGGCGCGCGCCTGATCACCCGAAGCTTTCAGTCGGAGCAGAGGCCACCAGCCTAACGAATGGGATTCCGCATCACAGTTGTTGGCTCGGGCGCGATCGGCAGTTATTACGGCGCAAAGCTCGCACGGTGGTCGAGATGAAGCCCAAGGTTCAACCGGCGGTCCCGGAAATCACGGTGCGCAATCTCCAGCGCAAAGTCCCGGTGAAGGTTGCCGATCTTGCGAAGTTTGCGCAAAAGGCTGCCAAGCTTTGTCTTCGCCTGCCGCGCATGAGCAAGACAAACCTGAGCGAGTTGCGGGAGATTTCGGTGTTAATCGTCTCGGATCGCCAAATGGCATCATTGCATCGACAGTTCATGAATGAATCGGGACCTACCGACGTGATCACATTTCAGCACGGCGAAATCTTTATCAGCGCCGAGACTGCGCGCGGCAATGCCCAACGATTCGGAAACGCCCTCGCGCGCGAGCTGCGCTTGGACGTCGTCCACGGTTTGCTCCACTTGCACGGGTTCGACGATCGAAATGAGCCTGACGCGCGGAAGATGGCAATCGTTCAGCTGAGAATTCTTACCCACGCGAGTCGTTTGAAGTGAAGGCGCAGTGTGATAACATTTTTTTATGAGCGCGGTGAATGCCGGGCAGCTCGAAAAAGGGTCTACTTCCACGGTGGAAGCACCCATCAAAGAAAAAGAAACGCGCGGTGAAGAAGAACTCGATGTGCCGTGGCAGGTCGTCGTGCACAACGATCCGGTTAATTTGATGACCTACGTGACAATGGTTTTCCAGCGCGTCTTTGGTTATCCGCGCGAAAAAGCGGAGCGTCACATGTTGGAAGTTCATCAAAAAGGCCGTTCGATTTTATGGAGCGGTGTGCGTGAACCCGCCGAGTTCTACGTCCAGCAGCTTCATGGTTATCTCCTGCTCGCGACCCTGGAGAAAGTCGGTTGATATGGAAATCTGCCGACAGGACGACGCGTTACAGATCTCCGATCTGGATCCGTTTCTGGCAGAGCTGCTGCGACAAATCCCAGAGAGCACTAATCCCGACGGCGCCCCGGCCGCTGAAGCACGTCTGTTCAGCCGGCCATCGGCAGAAAAGAAAATTTGCGCCGAATGGAAAAGTTACGTCGAACCTGAATTGCGACGGCTTTTTCGCAGCGCGACCGAAACGGTGACGGACGATCTCACCCAACTTAATGGCAACGAGAAATCATTGAGCAATTGCATTCTCCACATTCCGATCGCCCACGCCGATGCCTGGCTCAATACGCTTAATCAGGCACGGCTTGTGATCGCCGCCAAATACAAGTTCTCGGACGAAGAATTAAACGATCACGATCGCTCTCCGATCGGTTCACGCCGGGACCTCGGATTGTTTCAGGTAAATTTTTACGGGTTTCTCCAGGAATTTATCCTGCGAGAAATATCCGGTTAAGCGGACCTCGGGCCCGACTGACCCTGGCCGCGCTCGCGCACCATCGACATTAACTTGTCTTTGATCGCGTTGGAGGCCTTGGCTGGCTTGAGGCTGAGAGCGAAAGCTTCATGCAACCCGTAGCACTGATTGATAAAATCCTCGGCGGCAGAGCCGTATTGCTTGCGCGCAGCCTCAAAGTCCTGCAGCTCTTCGGGTTCTAGCGCTCCAATCACGTAGAGCCGCGCGCAATTCTGGAATTCCTCAAAGCTCATCTCTTAACTCCTTCAAGCCGTCGTAGATCTTTTTCAAGCCTAGTTCGAGCCGGGTTTTTACCGTGCCCAAGGGTATATTCGTATGAAAAGCGATTTCGCGCTGGCTCATCCCCCGAAAAAATGCAAGTTCGATTACTTGCTGCTGGGCTTCGGGGAGCGAATTGATCACTTTGGCCATTAGAACGCGGGTGTCCCCAGCTTCAATGTCCTTCTCGGTCGCATTCTCCACCCAGGCAAGGGGTTGCCGCTCCGGCTCCGCTTGGAGACGCTCTTCGGCGCGGGCATAAGCCTGTTTTTTTCGCAATGCGTCAATCGCCCGCCGGCGGGTCAACGTCACCATCCACCCCAGCGGTTTACCTTTCTCAGCGGAAAAATTCTTCGCCTGGTTCCAAATTTCCATGAACACTTCCTGAAGAAGGTCGTCCGCCTCGGTCTCGTTGTGAATGATCCGCAAAATCAGCGCTTTCATGATCCCGCTATAGCGATCATAAAGCTGAGAAAGCGCGTCCGCGTCCCCCGATTGAATGCCCAGCATAAGATCGACATCGCTCGGCGCGCCCGGTTCACGGTCGACCGCACTGGTCATCGATTTTTCCGAGGTCGCCACGTCAGGCTCAGACCCAGGAGCGGCTTGCAGATTTGGATCGACCACTGACGACATTTTCAAGTCTTAGTTCGGCCGGTCACCGGCGTCCAACGTTTTCGTTCTCTAGGCTCCCGATAAGCCTTGACCGGTGCGGGACTGGCCAAATACGATTCGCGCTCAACTCAGCCCGCGGTAATCCGCCTCAAAGCCAACCAAAAAATGCCATGAAAATTATCATTTTATTTCTCGCAACCGTCTTCCTCGCGGCAATGACCTTTGCTCAGGAAGAATCAGCCTCGCCCGCGGAATCGACCGCACCGGCAACCGAAGAAAAAGCATCCGCCACAGTCGAGGAAACGCCCGCTTCCAAAGCAACGGAAGCCATTGCTCCGGCTCCTGAAAAGAAAGCTGAGGCAGCAACGTCTCCAAAAGCTGCCGCAACCGCGGCGGCAAAAACGGAAGCAACGACTTCCACCGCCGCGAAGCCAGCTTCCGCTGCCGCCCCGAGTGGAAAGAAAATGAGCGTCCGGGAGATGGAAGAAAAGTGGGAAGCTTCGATTCCCAGCCACGACTTTACGACAGTCCAGGGGTTCGTTGCCTCTGATTTCGTTGGCGTATCCTCACAAGGCAAGTTTGTCGACAAGTCCACCATGCTGGCAGAATACAAGAAGGACAAGGACACCTACAAGTCGGCGAAAAACGAGAAACTAAACGTCAAGTCTTTCGGGCCAAATGTTACAGTTGTGACCGGCCGCGCCCGGGAAAATGGAACGGGCAAAGACGGTAAAGCGTTCGATCGAACCTTCCTTTTCACCGACACCTGGATGTTGCGGAACGGACAATGGCAGTGCGTCGCTTCGCAGATCAACAAAGTTAAGGGATAATCCACACTCTAATTGCTCAAAAAGCGGCCGTGGCAACGCGGCCGCTTTTTCTTCGCCAGCGCTCCCAGTATATCGATCCTGCGGCGCAAACTAACGGATCATTGCGCGGCGTGCTTTGTGCGGCAAAGGTTACTCGCATGCCGTCGAGCACTAAAGAATCAGTGGCCGATCCGCTTTGGTACAAGGACGCGGTCATCTATGAGCTGCACGTCAAGACCTTCCATGACAGTGATGGCGACGGGATTGGCGATTTCCGCGGCCTGATCCAAAAACTCGATTACCTCCAGGAGCTCGGCATTACCGCTATCTGGCTCCTGCCCTTTTATCCATCCCCACTCCGTGATGACGGCTACGACATCGCCGATTATTTCGACGTTAATCCGAACTACGGAACGCTCGACGATTTTCGCGCGTTCCTCGACGGGGCGCACAAACGCGGCCTGCGCGTCATCACCGAGCTGGTCATCAATCACACATCCGACCAAAATCCGTGGTTCCAAAAATCCCGGCGCGCGCCGCCCGGTTCACCCGAACGCGAATTTTATGTCTGGAGCGATACGCCGGAAAAATATTCAGACGCGCGGATCATCTTCAAAGACTTCGAAACTTCGAATTGGTCATGGGATCCGCTGGCCAAGGCGTACTATTGGCACCGCTTCTACGCGCATCAGCCTGATTTGAATTTCGAAAATCCGGCCGTCCACGAAGCGGTCGAGAAGGTTTGCGACTTTTGGCTCGCCATGGGTGTCGACGGAGTGCGGCTCGATGCGGTGCCTTACCTTTACGAGCGCGAAGGGACGAGCTGCGAAAATCTACCCGAGACGCATGCCTACCTGAAAAAGTTGCGCGCGCACGTCGATCAAAAATTCCCCGGCCGCACGTTGCTGGCCGAGGCGAACCAGTGGCCGGAAGATGCGGTCGCCTATTTCGGCAGCGGCGACGAATCGCACATGAGTTTTCATTTCCCGCTCATGCCGCGCATGTTCATGGCGCTGCAAATGGAAGATCGGTTTCCGATCATCGATATCCTCGATCAAACGCCGCCGATTCCGGACAACTGCCAGTGGGCGATGTTCCTGCGCAACCACGACGAGCTCACGCTTGAAATGGTGACGGACGAGGAGCGCGATTACATGTGGCGCGTTTACGCCAACGATCCGCACGCGCGGATCAATCTCGGGATTCGCCGACGGCTGGCGCCCCTGCTCGCCAATAGCCGGCGCAAAATGGAACTTCTCAACACCATGCTTCTCTCCATGCCCGGCACGCCAATTATTTATTACGGCGACGAAATCGGCATGGGCGATAACATTTACCTTGGCGATCGCAACGGCTGTCGGACCCCGATGCAATGGAGTCCCGACCGCAATGCCGGTTTTTCCCTGGCTAATCCGCAACAGCTACATTTGCCCGTGATCATCGACCCCGAGTACCACTACGAAGCAATCAACGTTGAAAACCAGCAGAAGAATTTGTCTTCCATGCTTTGGTGGATGCGCCGCGTCATTGCGACGCGGAAGAACTTCAAAGCCTTTTCCCGCGGCACTCTCGAATTTCTTTTTCCGGACAATGCCAAGGTGCTTGCCTTTCTCCGCCGACATGAAGACGAAACCGTTCTAATTGTTGTGAACCTGTCGCGCTTCGCGCAAGTGGTTGAGCTCGATCTGGCGCGCTTTTCCGGATGTAGGCCGATCGAGGTGTTCAGTCGCAACGCATTCCCCATCATAAAAAAATCTGCTTATGTGCTCACGCTCGGGCCGCATTCGCATTACTGGTTTACCCTTCAGCCGCAAAGCGAGCGGCGGCGCTTGGAAAAAAAACGCGTTGTGCCGACGCTCAACGCTCGCCCCGAGTTGCAATCGCTGCTCGATGACGGCGAGCGAGCGCGCATCGAAGGCGAAATTCTACCCGAATACATCGCCACTTGTCGCTGGTTCGGCGCCAAAGCCCGAACGCTTCGGCAGATGCGCGTGCTTGAACGTTCCGCGATTTCTTCGGAGCCCAACGCCGCCCAATTCTGGTTCGTCGAAGTAAGTTATCTCGATGGCCCGACCGAAACCTATGCTTTGCCGGTAAAGATCCTTTCCGACGACAAAGCGCGGTCGCTTGCCCAATCTGCGCCGCACGCGGTCATCGCACGTTTCAGTGACGATCACGATTCGATTCTCTTCGACGCGGTCTGGGACACCGATTTTCGAGAGAAACTTTTCCGACTCATGTTGGATCGACAACACGCCAGCGGACGAAATGGAAATCTGGTCGGCGCGCTCAGTCCACGCGTAGGTGCGGTCACGACTGTTCTGCCTTCCAATGTTCTCAGCGGCGAGCAAAGCAACTCCTCGATGCTTTTTGCCGACAAATTCTTCCTCAAGCTTTACCGAAAACTGGAGGACGGCGTGAACCCCGACGTCGAGGTCACGCGATTCCTGACCGAGCGCGCGCAATTCGATAACGTGCCTGCGTTTGGCGGCTCAATTGAATATCGCCGGGCCAAAACGCAGCCCACCGTCGTTTGTTTGTTGCAGGACGCGATCACGAGTGAATCCGATGCCTGGACGATGACGCTCGATCACGTCGGCCGTTTTTATGAACGCGTCCTTTGTCGTAAAGCCGAGCTGCAAAATGAAACCGCGCCGGCTGGCGCGCTGGTCGAAGAATTGGTCGGTGGGGTTTACGCCGAGAAAGCAAAACTGCTCGCGCAACGCACCGGCGAATTGCATCTCGCGCTCGCCTCAGTCCGGGACGATCCCGTTTTTGCACCCGAGCCGTTCAACGCCATGGCCCAGCGTTCAGTTTATCAAAGCATGCGCGCCCTCCTGCGCCGCAACTTCGATTCGTTGAAAAAGAAATTGCGCGATGTGCCCGAAAATCTTCGCGACGAAGCCAAAGAAGTTCTCGGCACCGAGAAGGACATCCTCGCTCGCGAAAAACGCCTGCTCGATCGCAAAACCAATGCCGCGAAAATCCGGATTCACGGCGATTATCATCTCGGTCAGGTCCTCTCCACCGGAAAAGATTTCGTCATTCTCGATTTCGAAGGCGAGCCGGCGCGGCCGTTAAGCGAGCGCAAACTCAAACGTTCCGCGCTGCGCGATGTCGCCGGCATGATGCGCTCGTTTCAATACGCCGCTTACAGCGCGCTTTGGCAGCCGGCCATGCGCGCTGAAGACGTCCCATTCCTCGAGCGCTGGGCCGATCTCTGGTATCGCCAGATGAGCAGTTACCTCCTCGACAAAGCCGTTTACGAAATCGGCTACGAACTCAACAATCGCCCCGATTGGGTCATCATCCCCATCCGCGGCATCAAACACATTCTGAAATCAGCGTAAAAAATTGCCACCGATGCACGCAGATGAAACACAGATGGAAAATCTGTTTCTTTTATCTGTGAAAATCTGTGTCAACCTGTGGCTCTAAACAATGGTTTGGAAAAATCCTATGAATCAGCATCTCGACAAGATCGACAATGACATTGCGGAGAAACATCTCTTAAAGCATCCGTTTTATCTCGCCTGGACGCGCGGTGAGCTGAGCAAAGCAGCGCTGACAGATTATGCGCGTCAGTACTATCATCATGTCGCCGCGTTTCCGACGTATCTCTCAGCGGTGCACACAAAGTGCGATGATCAACCGACCCGCAAACAAATTCTCTCTAATCTGATCGATGAAGAAGCCGGCTCGCCGAATCATCCGGAGCTTTGGAAACAATTTGCGGAAGGCCTCGGTGTGGAAAATGTCGAGCTTGAGAAGACGGAGAAACAGCCGGAGACAAAAAATCTGATCGGAACGTTTCGATCAGTTTGTGGCGAAACGTCGGCGGCGGAAGGTTTGGCTGCGCTTTACGCCTACGAGAGTCAGATCCCGGCGATCTGTGAATCCAAGATCGACGGGTTGAAAAAGCATTACGGCTTCACGGATCCGAAAGGCTACGAATATTTCTCGGTCCACATCGAAGCCGATAAAGAACATTCCGCTGCTGAGCGGGAAATGCTAAGCACGTACGTCGACAATCAGAACATTAACAAAGTGCGCGCGTCGGTGCAGCGCGTTCTCGATGCGCTTTGGGAAATGCTCTCCGGCGTTTGCCGAAGACACGCCATCGCGTGCTGAATCGATCTCGCAAATTCGGCGCTGGAGACTTGACCGTTTTGAACGGTCAAGTCTCCCATTCCAAAAAGTTCGGTTTATCTGGGCGTGATGCCTTCGGCGAGGTCGACGTGGAAGCTTTGTTTCACCTTGTTCGTGCCGAAACTTAATTCCGCGTTGTAATCGCCGGCCGGCAACAATCGTTTCGGATCGTCGCCGCCGTACTCGATGCTCACGTCTTTGGTCGGGCGCAGATCCCAATTCAATCGGGTGAATCCGGGCGTGCCGGGCGCTTTCAGATTCGCGACTGGTTGCCCGATGGATTTCGTGACTGAGATTTTGATTTCGTCACCAGTGAATTCTTTTACCCAAACAGTGAACAGCCCGCCTTCGGGCGGATTTTGCCCGCGATAAACTCCTTTACCGTGCGAATCGACAAATCCCGGCTGCAAATACGCGCCGGTGACGGACCGCACGCTGAACAGATGCGCTGGCTTCGCCGCGATCTCTTCAGTGAATTCGCGGAACGGCGTACTGTCATCGAGCACGGCGATGCTGCGGCCATGCGTCGCGATCACGAGATCGGTTGTGCGCGGATGAATTTGAATGTCATCCACGCGCACGGACGGAACATCGCCAATTCGCACCCAATGCGCGCCCTGGTCGAACGACGCGAACAATCCAAAGTGCGTTCCCGCGTAAAGCAATTTCGGGTTCACTGGATCTTCGCGCACAACTTCAACGGGGTCATTTGCGGGAAGATCGCCGCTGACTGATTTCCAAGTTTTGCCGAGGTCACTGGTACGCATGATCATGGGTCGATCATCGCCGGTCCGATAACCGTTGCTGGCTACGTAAGCGACGTTCGGATCAACATTCGACGGTTCGATGCGCACGACCCATTGCCCGCGCGCCGGTTCCGGCAAATTATTTGTCACCTCCGTCCATTTGCCGCCGTCGTTTTCGGTGATCCAAAGACGACCATCATCCGTTCCAGCCCAGAGCAATCCCGCGCGCTTGGGCGATTCGGCCAGCGAAAAAACGACGCCGTAACTTTCCGCGCCGCTGCCGACCGCATTCGTTTTGTTTGGATCGTTGTGCGTCAGATCGGGGCTGATCACAGAATATTTTTCCATGCGATCAGTCAGCTTGAAGACGCAGTTGCCGCCGAGATAAATGGCGCCGGGCTTGTGTTTACTCATTAGCATCGGCGAGTTCCAATGAAACCGGTAACGGGGCGCACCTTCCGTTGGTTCGGGCCGTAAACGCCGCAGCTCGCCATTGCGCAGATTGATCCGGTGCACTTCCCCACCCTGACTCTCGGCGTAAAACGTGTCGCGGTCGGTCGGATCGAACAGAACATAGAAGCCGTCGCCGCCGGCAAGCGCGGTCCAATCGGAATTGCGAATCTGCTCTTTGCTCTGGACGCCGCTCGGCCCAACCCAGTTCTCGTTGTCCTGCAAGCCGCCCGCGATTCGGAAATACGGTTTCGAATCGTCGAGGCTGATTCGGTAAAATTCTCCCGCCGGAATCTTGCTCAGATGGTCCCAATTTTTGCCGCCGGCAAAACTTTGATACAGACCGCCATCGGTCCCAAGCAACAAACGCTGACAAACGGGCGGTTTCGGCGGTTTGTTTTTGTCTTCCGGCTTTGGCGGCTTCGGCGCCGGCACTGTGCCAGGCTGAATTGCCAGGGCGTGGCAATCCGGGTGCACTTTCTCGGAAAGATCTTCCCGGAAATTTTTGCCGCCATCATCCGAGACCAGCAGCGCAAACTGGAGCAGATAAACGCGCTGATCGTTTGCCGGATCGATCCGGATCTGGCTGAAATAAAACGGGCGGGGATCGATCGCGCTCATTCGCGTCCAATGCTCGCCGTTGTCTTCCGATCGAAAAACGCCGCCGCTTTTGCTGCGCAAATCGCTCAGCGTGCCCGAACCGCCTTCAAAACTTTGTACGACCGCCATTACGATTTTCGGATTACTCGCGCTCACGGCCAGACCAGTGCGCCCGGTCTGCCCGGGCAAACCGCCGCTTAATTTTTTCCAGGTCGCTCCGCCATTCGTACTTTTGAAAATTCCACCAACGTCTTCGCCGCCAGTCGCGTTCGGTCCTGAGGTGAAACTCCACGGTGTGCGCTGCCGGGCGTAAAGCGCTGCATAAACAATCTGCGGATTGCCTGGATCGAGAATCACATCGCCGCAGCCCGTGCGCGCATTGTGCGGCCCGGCCGCCTGGAGGATCAGCTTCCACGTTTTGCCGCCATCAGTTGTTTTAAACAAACCGCGCTCGCCGCCGTCGGCCCACAAATGCCCCATCGCCGCGACATAGGCGACGTCAGGATTTTTTGGATCGACAACGATGCGCGCAATGGCGCGGCTATCTTTCAGCCCGACATTTGTCCAATGCTCGCCGCCGTCGGTTGTCCGATAAACCCCGTTTCCCCAATCGGACGAATTCCGATCGTTCGCTTCGCCGCTCCCAACCCAAATGACATCCGAATCGGACGGCGCAATTGCGATAGCGCCGATTGAAAGCACAGGTTGTTTGTCGAAAATCGGGTCGAAAGAAACGCCGCTGTCGCCTGATTTAAAAACACCGCCGTGTCCGAGCGCAACATAAAACACGAACGGATTGCGCGGATCGATCGCGATATCAGAAACGCGCCCACCCATGACTGCGGGACCGATTGAGCGCGCCTTGAGATTTTTGAAGAGCACATCGGTCCCCTGCGGAGCCCCAGTAGAGGGCGCCGGCGTCACTGAAGCCGACAACGGTGGAGTCGTACTCGCTGGCGATGCAGCTGCCGGCGAACCCGCCGCGGCGGCCGCAGAAGCTGGCGGTGATTCTTCCTGCGCGAACGAAAGCGAACAAATCAACAAACCGAAGATCGAGGCGAATCGAGTACTCATAAGCGTAAGGAATAAATCATGGCGACTGAGGCGTTATAGGGCAAGCGGTCGCCGCGGCGACCTTGCAGATTTCTGTAGCGGCGTTTCGTGAGCGCCGCAATATTGTCGATCTCGTATGACGCAGCCAATGCTGGAAGGAAAGGTTGGAGTTGTCTTCGGTGTCGCGAATAAGCGCAGTATCGCCTGGGCAATCGCGCAGGCCTGGGCGGCCGCAGGCGCGCGTCTCATTTTCAATTACCAAGGCGAACGGCTGAAAGAAAACGTCGAGGAACTGACGGCAGCTTTCGGAGAGAAAACACCACTCTTTCCATGTGACGTCTCGAGCGACGCGGAAATCAAAACATTTTTCGAGAAAGTCCGCGGCGAAACCGATCATGTCGATCTTCTGCTCCACTCGGTTGCGTTCGCGCCAAAGGAAGCGCTGGAAGGCGATTTCGTGAGCACCAACCGGGAAGCGTTTCGTGTCGCACACGATATCAGCGCCTATTCGCTGGTCGCGCTGGCGCGGGAAGTATCACCATTGATGACAAACGGCGGCAGCATTGTGGCAATGACCTATTACGGCTCGGAAAAAGTCGTGCCGCACTACAACGTGATGGGCGTAGCAAAAGCGAGCCTGGAGGCATCCACTCGTTACCTCGCCTACGATCTTGGTCTTAAGAAAATCCGCGTGAACTGCATTTCAGCCGGTGCGGTGCAGACGCTGGCCGCGCGCGGCATCAGCGGGTTTTCTCAAATGTTAAAGCATTATCAGGAACGCGCTCCGTTGAAGCGCAGCTGCGACCCAGCCGAGCTGGGCACGACCGGTGTTTTTCTGGCGAGCGACGGGGCCGCGGCAATCACCGGCCAGGTAATTTACGTCGACGGCGGCTACCAAATCATGGGCATGTAGCCATTTCCCCAAAAAATGAAAAGACTTGAGAAATGATTGCGCGAGTTTGGTACGGCTGGACCACGCGGGAGAACGCAGAGAAATATCAAAAGCTTTTGCGCGAAGAAGTTTTGCTCGAAATCGCGCATCGTAGCATTCCGGGCTACAAAGGCGCGGAGCTTTTCGTTCGCGAGGCCGAGAACGATGAAATGGAATTCATTACACTTTTGCGTTTCGAAACGCTCGATGCTGTAAAGATTTTTGCGGGCAAAAATTACGAGCAACCAGTCATTCCTCCGGACGCCAAGAAATTGCTCAAACGACACAGCGAACGATCACGCCATTACAAAGTCGTCGCGCTTAACTGACCGGCAGATGGCGTTGGCCGACGAACTGCGGAAGTTGCTAGGCAGCGACGCTGTCGCCGACGATGCCGAGGCGCTCGCCGTTCACAGTCGCGACAAATGGTTCGCCGCTGAAGCGCCCGAAGTTGTTGTCTTCGCAAGATCGACATCTGACGTGTCGAAACTTCTAAGCTTCGCATCGCAGAAAAAAATTCCGGTGACGGCCCGAGGCGCTGGGTTCGGTTATGTCGGTGGTTGTGTGCCGGCGAAAAAAGGCATTGCTCTCTCGCTAATGCGAATGAATCGGATCAAGGATATCAATTTTCAGGACGCAATCGCAATCGTCGAGCCGGGTGTGATCACGGCCGATCTGAAAGCGGCGGCCCGCGCGCAAAAGTTATTTTATCCACCGGATCCTGCGAGCATGAAAGATTGCAGCATCGGCGGAAATATCGCGACCAATGCGGGCGGACCGCGCTGTTTGAAATACGGCGTCACCCGCAATTATGTGACCGGCCTGGAAGTCGTGCTCGCGAACGGCGATATTTTACGGACCGGCGGACGGGTGCACAAAAACAAAACCGGCTTCGATTTGATCGGGCTTTTTGTTGGTTCGGAAGGAATGCTCGGCGTTGTCACCGAAATCACGCTGCGACTGCTGCCACTGCCGCCCGCGCGCGCGACCCTCTCCGCTGCCTTTGCAACTATGTCGCAAACCGCCGCAGCCGTGCAGGAAATTTTCGCGAAAGGATTTTTGCCGTCGTCGCTTGAGATTGCCGACAGTTTTACCCTCGAAGCCGCACGAAAAGATCTGGGCAAAGCGATCGTGCCGCCGGGCAATGCGCATCTTCTAATCGATCTCGATGGGCAGGAAGAAAGCGTGCGAAGCGAAGCGGAAGCAATCCGCCAATTGCTCGTCGATAAAAAGCCGAACACTCTGGAAATGGCGACGGGCGAGGAAGATTGCGAGAAACTTTGGGAGTTGCGCCGGCAATTCAGCAATTCGCTGCGCGCGACCGGCCTCACCAAATTGAATCAGGACATGGTCGTGCCGCGCAGCCACATTGTCGATCTTATCGAGTTCGCCGAGCGGTTGCACGCGAAGTACGGATTTCCGATCGCCTGTTTTGGCCACGCCGGGGACGGCAACATTCACATCAACATCATGGTCGATCGTTACAATCGCGACGCGGATGTACGTAAAAAAGTGGAGCAGGCTCTGGATGACTTATTCGCGCAAGTGCTGGCCTGGGGTGGTGTTATCACCGGCGAACACGGTATCGGTCTGGCCAAAAAGCGCTGGTGGCCGGACGCGACGAGCGAGCCGGTGCGCGAGCTTCATCGCAAACTGAAGGCTGTTCTCGACCCGAACGGGATTTTGAATCCGGGAAAATTTGTCGAGTAAGTCTCTTTTTGGCAGGCAACGCCCTCACCTCACTCCTCTCCCTCAGGGAGAGGAAGACGCGAAACGGCACGTGAGGGTCAATCATTCACCCTGAGGAATCGTTTACTTGCACCGGCGCGATTTTGACTCGAATGTCTTAGGAAAGGTTAACGTCTGAATCTGTGCGAGCACGTTCGCGCTGGCGTGGGATCGTATGAAACCGGGGAAAATCACACACACGGTCGCAGCTTTGCTCTCATCCATAACGTCGCTTTTCGCTCACGGGGCGGTGACAAAATCTGAGCCGAGCAATGTCAAGTTAAGCAAAAAGTCCGAGAAAAAGTCGGATGAGTCCATGGTCGGTGTCGAATCGCTCGCGTTTGCGCCGAGTCGTTTGAGATCGGCCCGGCCTTCACCGGGCGAACCGTATCCATGGAGACGCCAAATCGTGACGACCATTTTCTGGATCGGCGAAAAACCGAGCGAAAACAATCCGGTGCCGAACCGCTCCAGTTCGTGGGACAAAGAATGGTCGAAAAGTTACGGCGGCTTTGACGATCCCAATCCAGCGCGCCGACAGGATTATACTCCGGTAAAATTCACGCCGCGGCAGAACCCATTTTACTGCGCGCTTCCCTACAACGACAAAGCCGCCACTGGCCACCGGCCCGAAGCGCCGCGCGTCGTTCCATGGTTCAACGAAGCGTATCAAGGGCCGGGCGTCTCCGTTTGCAAAGACCGCTGGATTGCGATTCGCAAGGGAAACAAGGTCGCCTACGCGCAATGGGAAGACGCTGGACCGTTTCGGACGGACCACTGGCAATACGTTTTCGCCAACGAGCGCCCAAAACCAAACTTGAATAAGGGCGCCGGTCTCGATGTTTCACCGGCCGTGCGCGATTATCTCGGCTTAGGCGAAACCGACGTGACCGATTGGCAATTTGTCGAGTTCAAGGACGTGCCGCGCGGACCATGGTCGAAACTGGGCGAGAATAACACCTTCGTCATCGCCGATCGGAACGCCGGGACACACTTGGCTCGAGCAAAGAGCAGCGGCACGGCACTTCCGAAGCTACGCCCGCGGCCGAATAGATAATTGTCTTCCGCGCAAGATCGCGATCAACGACGTGGAACGGAACTGGTGGCGGGGCTTGGCTGGTTTGATCGGGTCTCGTTCAACCGCATAAAAGCAAAGTAACCGCCAATCAAGCAACCGACGATGAGGACAAAGAGAAAGACGAATCCGGCGGTGCGAATCGATCGGTAGCGTTCGCCCGCTTGTTTCCAGGTCGCGCGCTTTTGGATCAGCTCCAATTCGAGCAGGCGCGATAAATTATCAGGGTCGATTTCGTTCGGTTTAGGCCCGGTGGCATCAGCCATGGTGCCGAAAAATCGCAACTATCATGCCCGGGTAACACCGGGCTTCAGCCCGGTGGTCTCCAGCACTAATATCGTAAACCGTTTAAACGGTTTGTGATGCATAGCTTGCGCTGATCACGGCCTAAAGCGCGGTGTTAATTGCGATTGAGAACCTCTAAGAACTATAAAGACCTTCGCCACTGGCACTATCGCTGCTTTCAAAAAAGGGGTGCACGCCACCTTCTTCCAGAAAGTCCTCATCTGCGCCTTCGCCGGTTTCCTTGCCGCCTCTCTCGTTGAGTGGGCGAAAGTCTTCGTGGAAGGGGCCGACGACGCCTTGAATAAGGGCTACAAGCACCGCGCCGTGCTCGATACGACGAAGTAAGATAAAAGGCGATTGCTGCTGGCTCTCCCGCGTTTAATTTGCGGCCAGCAGCATGAAAGTCGGCTTCGCCCAGCTCAATCCCACCGTGGGGGATTTGCGCGGTAACTTCGAAAAGATCCTTCAATCGTACGAACGTTTGGCCGCGGCCGGCGCCGAACTCATCGTTACACCCGAACTGGCGATCACCGGGTATCCGCCCCAGGACCTTATCTTCAAATCGCGCTTTGTTCCGGAAACCCTCGAGATTTTGGAGGAACTTCATCGACGTGTTGGCAAAGCCGCGCTGCTGGTCGGCTTTGTCGATCGGAACGAAGGCCGCGGTCGGCCATTTCATAACGCCGCCGCTTTACTCGGGCGCGGAGAGCCGATTCGCAAAGCGCACAAATCGCTTTTGCCGACTTACGATGTTTTCGATGAGGACCGCTATTTCCAACCGGCCGCTCGGGTCGAGCCTTTCGATCTGAACGGGAAAAAAATCGGCGTTACCATTTGCGAGGATATTTGGACCGAACATTACCTCCCTCGCCCGCTTTATGACTGCGAACCGACGCGAAGTCTGATCGAACAAGGCGCTAACATAATTCTCAACTTAAGCGCGTCACCGTTCACGTTGCATAAACCGGCGATTCGTTACGAAATGGTGGCGACGCTCGCGCGCACTTACCAGCGGCCCATCTTTTATTGCAACGCCGTCGGCGGCAACGACCAGCTCATTTTCGACGGGAACTCGATCGCCGTGAATTCGTCCGGTGGTTTGATCGCGCAGCTTCCCGCTTTTCGCGAGCACGAACAGATTGTGGACACAGAATCAACTGCCGCCGCGGAGTTCCGCGAAGAATCAACCCCGGAACAACTTTTTGCCGCACTTTCGTTAGGTCTGCGCGATTATTTGCGGAAATGTAATTTCAAATCGGCCGTGCTCGGTCTAAGCGGCGGAGTCGATTCGGCCGTGGTCGCGGTGATCGGAGTCGAAACACTCGGAGCGGAAAACGTCGTTGGCGTTTCGATGCCGAGCCAGTACTCGTCGCGTGGCAGTATCGACGATGCGAAGAAGCTGGCTGAGAACCTCGGAATGAAATTGTTGCACGTCCCGATCGCGGAGACGTTCGCCGTTTTCAAAGGCCAGTTTAAGGAAATCTTTTCCGGACTGCCGGAAAACGAGACCGAAGAAAACATGCAGCCGCGTTTGCGCGCCATGACGTTGATGGCGCTCTCCAACAAATTTGGACATCTTGTTCTTTCAACTGGAAACAAAAGCGAACTCTCGGTCGGTTATTGCACGATTTACGGCGACATGGCGGGCGGCCTGGCGCTCATCAGCGATGTGCCCAAGACAATGATCTACGAACTCGCCCGCTGGATAAATCGGCAAAAGGAAATCATTCCAAGATCGACAATCGAAAAGCCGCCGAGCGCGGAATTGAAGCCGAACCAGAAAGACCAGGACACGCTGCCGCCCTACGAAAAACTGGACGAGATTTTGCGGCTTTACGTCGAGGATAACTTGAGCGCGCGCGACATCATTGGCCGCGGGTTCGACGAGAAAACTGTGAGGTGGGTGCAACGCCGCGTCGATCTCAATGAATACAAGCGCGAGCAAGCTGCGCCCGGATTAAAAGTCACCAGCCGCGCCTTCGGGCTCGGCCGCCGGATGCCGATCGCCCAAAAATACGTCGATTAAGAACGCTCTCGCCCAAGTAGTGTTGTTAGCGCTGACCATCTTGGCGTGGTCTTTAACGGCGCCCGCGGCCGAAGTGATTGACGGCATCAGTTTTGCCGACGATCCGCACATCCTGTTCGTTCCCGTTGAAGAAATTGCGCCGGCGCTTGGCTGGGAAATAAAGCTGAACCAAGAGTCGAAAGAAATCTTCCTGAACGGCCAGGCACTCAATGCGGCGCGTCTTCGAAAGCTGACAAACGGAACTCCGTTGGTGCCACTCGATGAATTGCAGCGCGCCGGCGCGACCACTACTTGGGGCGATGACGGAATGCAGGCGCTGGTCGCGAGTGGCTTTTTTAAGAAAGCCGCGATTCGATTTGCGGCCAAACATGTCGAAGTGGACTTGGGGAACCAGCGTTTGCGCGCGTATCAAGGCGCTCGACTCCTGCTCGACAGTGACATCAGTTCAGGCCGGGAAGGAAGAAAAACGCCGCCGGGAGATTTCAAGGCCGGGCCGATCAAATCGCCGATGCATCGCTCACGGCTCTACCACAACGCGCCGATGCCCTGGAGCGTGCAAGTGCACGAGAACGTTTTCATTCACGGCTTCCAAAAAGTGCCGCGACACCCGGCCTCCCATGGTTGCGTCCGCTTGCCGCTGGCGGGCGCCAATCCCGCCAAGTGGTTCTACGATTGGATCGACATCGGTACACCAATCAGCATCAGAGGGCATTGGCCCGTGGCTGCACCACGCGTTGAAAAGCCTACTTTTTTCGGCCACCTCTCGATTCAAAACGCAGTCATCGCCATCGCTGCGATTACGGCGTGCGTCTTGATTGTCTTGTTCATATTGCAACGCCGTGGGAAAGGTTGAGCAAGCACTGCAGCCAGCAATTAGAGCACTCTAACTAACGCGAATCTATGTATAACAAAAACAACCTCGCCAAACTGAAGAAGATGGACAGTCTCGCGCCCGAAGTGATGAAAGCGTTTTGGGCGTTCGACAAAGCGGCGGTCGCCGAAGGAGCAATCCCGGTAAAATATAAGGAGCTGATCGCGGTCGCAGTCGCTTGCACGACGCAGTGTCCGTACTGCATCGACATCCATGCTGGTAACGCACGCAAGGCGGGCGCGAACGACGCCGAACTTGTCGAAGCCGCGATGGTTGCGGCATCGCTCCGAGCCGGAGGCGCAGTTACACATGCGACGCACGCGCTGTCTGATTAAGACGAAGTAGAC
>QHRF01000059.1 GCA_003220055.1 Verrucomicrobiota bacterium
ATCGGGCAACGTGCTTCCACCGAGCAACACGCAATTGGTCCCGACAAAACAATAATCACCCACCCGCACCGGTTTCGATGATTGTCGATTTTGTTCGATATCGATGCTGTGAGTGATGATCTGCGAATGAAATCCGGCGAAGGTGGTAAATCGACCGATCGTCACTGAATTGGTACAATCGAGCAGATGACGATTAGTAATGGCCGAGTGCTCGCCGACGATCAGTTCGGGACGCCGATCTGTCTGATGAGCAAAGTGACGCGATGAGCCGAGTGGAAATCCGGTAATCCAATTGCCGCGGCCGATGGAAGCGTGCGCCTTGAGATGAAGCAGATCGATATTTTTGCAGACGGTGGCAGAGCTGATCTGACTGCCTTCTTCCATGATTAGGCGATTCGGAAAAATCCAAGCGAGCCCAATCCGGCAAGTCGGATGGATTTTGTAACCGAACTGCTTCTCGAGAAACGACCGCCGCAGTTTCCAGAGCAAAAGAAAACTCAGCACCTTCAGGATCGTTTTCACAATTGCGTCCCCAGATTGCGATAGATGTCGATGTATTGCGAGACCATCCGGCTCGTCGAGAAGCGTTCGGCATTGCGCAAACTCTTCTCACTCCAGATCGCGCGTTGCCCGGGATCGCTCAATCGGAGTAAATCCGCGGCGAACCCGGCCTCGTCGTCCGCATCGTGGAAAAGGCCGGCATCGCCGGCTGCTTCGGGTAAAGGACCCGAGTTGCTGCACACGACCGGACAACCGCACGCCTGCGCTTCGATTACCGGCCAACCGAAACCTTCAAACCGCGACGGATACAAAAGAGCAACGGCGCGATTATAAAGTGCCTCGAGCAATTCGTCGGAGGCGTTCGGTACTTGCATTACCCGATCCGAAATTCCAAGGCGATCAGCCAATGACAACAAGTCCTGCGTCAGCGCGTCGCCGGCAAAAACAAGGCGCTCATTCCACTTTTCCTTGCAACGCGCAAAAATTCGGAGTGCACCGTCTCGATTTTTTCTGCGCAAATTTGAACCGACATGCAGAACAAATGGAAGGTCCGGATTGAAGCCTGGGATTCCCGCGAGGCGTGCTGAAACCTCGGCCTCGGACAATTTGCGAAATGGGTAATTGAGCCCAAGCCGGACAAGTTCGACCTTTGGCAAAGCGCCCCCCCGCGAAACAAGCCGGCGCGCATCGGCCTCGGTCGCCTGCGAATCGCACACTACCTCGCTTGCGCGGCGGAGACCGCGCAAAATCCACCGTTGCAAAATTTTACCAGTCGGCGACGCCGGGCAATTTGTTTCTTCGCCGAGCGCGCCGCGGACGGCGAGTAGATCGTGGCAGGTCACGACCACAGGGACGTGCTCTATCCATCCGTCATACATGGCGTTCGAGTGATCGCAAATGTGAACGACGGATGGTTTTTCTTTGGCGAGCGCGGTCTGGAGTTGTCGTGGAAATAAAACGAACTTGTCGATGTAACCGAGCCATTTGGCGACGAAACTCCCCGCGCCGCGAAATTTTCCGAACCGCGCTTGCGGCGCGATCAGTTTGGCCGCAATTCCGGAATTGTTGAGACCTTGCAGCATCATAGTCCCGAAACGCCGCATGCTTTGCTGCCGATCGGGCGGATAATTACCGATCAGCAGAACCATTGCTGTGTTCAGCGCCTATCTCGGGCCCGTGAATACGACTTGCGAAAACCGATCGGCGCGGGAGCGGTTTTGCCACGGACTGATCCGCGATCGGAGGCGCAGTTGCGGACGAATCAGGGACTCGCGGCCGGGTAGCGGCGAGACAAAGGCCATTGAGAATAACGGCGAAGCCAAGAGTGGTAGGCTGACCAAGTTGTCCGTTTAAGAGCATGACAAATCCAGAGCTAAAAAGCAGGATCGGAAGGAGGTTGCCACGCTTGAGCGCGATGAAACTCAGCCGCCCGAGTTGGAATGTTAAAAGGGTTCGCCAAATCAAGAATGCCAATCCGAAAATAGCTCCGCTTTCCGCCAACACGCGAGACCACTCGTTTTCAGCAAGCAAAAATGCCGGTCGACCAATCAGAATGCGACCGCCGACGTTTGTGCCAATGCCGAGGCCATAGCCAAAAAGCGGAACTTTATCGATATGACCCAGACCTTCGGTGAATCCGCTGATGACTCGGTCAATCGTCCCGCGGATGACGGTTGTCTCGGCGGCCTCTGCTGCCGAAGTAAATCGGTCCGAGAGAATCTGCAAACCCTCTTTGAAAATCGGCAGTCGACTGATAACTATTGCGCCGATGACGACAATGACGAGAGTCCATCCGAATCGGTTCACCGCCCGAGGCCGGACGATCAGGATGACGGCAACCGCTGCGACGACAAGCAGCACCGAAGCAACGGAAGATTTGCTACCGGAAACGGCAATGCCAATGACCAGCGCGGTAGCTGCGCCGATGAGTAGCCAGTTTTTATAAACAGTTCGAGTGAGCGTGCCGTAAGTGAGAAATGCCGCCGCGACGCTCATATAAAAAACGGGACCCGAAATAAAGGAAAACGGGCCGGGTGGACGAATCTTCCCGCCGCCGGCGGTGAGCTGTTCTGCTTCGCCCAAACCGGCGGTTCGATTTATGAACGAATCGGGCAACGCTTTGAATTGCGCAGCCATCAGCAGGCCTATCGGAATCATTACGAAAAGAATCCACCACCCAAATTTTTTGACATCCTCCTCATCAAAGACACTTGCCATTACGAAAATGAGCGGCAGATGCAAAAAGTTGGAACGAAAGCCGTAAGCCGTGACCTCAACCAAAGCCTTTGCCGGCAGATAGGGAAAAAGGGGTGAACCAAGAATAGCAACCGCCGATAAAATGCCGATGATCCAAAGCGAAACGGCCCAAACATTTCGAGGAAACACCTGAGCCTTGATCGCGTAAAAATAAATCCCCAGCATCACCGGATCACGTACGAGAAGGAGCGGATTGGAAAAGCGGGGCAGGGCCCACTTCCGAAGGGCGCCTTCAACCAAGAGCAGCCAGAAATAAAGCCAGATCAGTTGGCGAACACGGTGCTTTGCTTTTTCCGCGGGAGTTTCGGTGCTCATTGGCAGGTCAAGGCGCGGACCGCGGCGACGATGCTCTCGCCGTAGGCGCGCCAGGTAAATTCAGCGGCGCGTTTCCCGGCTGCAATACCCATGCCATCAACCAGCGCCCGATTCGCCACGCACCAACTTATTTTTTCGGCGAGCGCTTCCGGTGAGCGAATCGGCACCAAAAATCCGGTCTCACCGTCAACGATCACATCGTCTGCACCGGCGTTCTTTGTTGCGATTACGGGAATTCCGCACGCCATCGCTTCCTGCTGCACCAGTGCGCGGCCCTCGACGATCGAAGGCAAGATAAACACATCGCAGCTTTGCATGAGTCGAAGCACTTCGCCATGCGGCCGGGGCGGTTCATATATGAAATCAGCAAGACGGTCTCGATACCAACTTAATGGACACAAAAGCGAACCCATGACTACGAGCTCGATTTGATTTGAGTTCACCAGCCTCATTGCTGCAAAAAGATCCGCCAGACCTTTTCGTTGTGTGAGCGCACCCGTGAACAGCACTCTCAATCGGCCCGAACTCCTGGCGGGGGCATTCCTTAGATCAACATTCGGCGAGCCGAACGGTGCGATCAAACATTGCTTCTGCGCGCACGCTTCTGGCGGGAGCGATTCCAGGACAAATCTGCTTGGACAGACCACCAGATTAGCCAGCTGGAGCTCCTGCGTCTTGCGCGAGAGTTTCTCGTCCGAATCTCGTGTCGCGCCCAAGGTTGGTTCCCAATCCGGATAGCGCTCGGCTTCTTCAAGCAGCAAACGCCGGCTGGTCTGCCAATAAGCAATCGGGAGATCATAAATTCGCCTGAAGCCGCCGTCCCGCGCCGCGCGAAAACTTTCGAGCGCGCCGTCTTCGTAAGCATAAACGGAATCGACCGCTGCGTGCGGTTCGATTTTGCGCAGCCGATCCGCGACTTTTCCATCCAGCTCGCGAAGAACTGCATCGACGCTAAATGCACCGGTTTCATGTTTAGAAGCGAGTCCCACCGTTCCAGCGAACAGGCGAATCATTTCCCGCCGAGGAATGGTGCGCGTGCGCGCTCGAATTGTCGCTGGAAAGGAACGGCGCTGCAAAATTTCGCGGAGCCGCCGCGGCAGAGCGAGATTGATCGGCGATTTGGAATTCCAGCTCAGGGTCGTCCAGAATTCGCCTAGCATTCCGGCGCAATCGAAAGCGGCGAGCGCAGCGCGGACAAATTCGTTGCCGGTCGGATGAGAAAGTAAAATCATGCGAGCATCTTTCGCATCAATCGAAGGTACGCCGAGGCAACGGCGTCGGCCCGGAACTTTGCCAGATGCTCGGCGGCCTGTTGCCGAAGGCTCGTCTGCAAATTCGGGTCCTTGAGCAGACGTTTCAATTGCTCAACCAGCGCGGGGACGTTTTCGTTTTCGAAAGTTAGCCCGCACGGGCCGATCGCTTCTTTTAATCCGCCTTTTTCCGAGCCGACGACGACACAGCCACATGCGATTCCCTCCAACGCCACGATCCCAAATGGCTCAGCCCAGCGTGACGGAACGACCAGAACGCGATGTCGATTCAAAACCTCAGCCAGAACTGCTCCAGATTTTTGGCCGGCGAAGGATACTTGTCGATCCAAAGCGAGTTCGGTTGTTAGTCTTCGCAGATTTTGTTCTTCCGGGCCGGTGCCGATGATTGTCAAGTTGGGCAGTAAATTGTCGTTCTGCAAAAGCTTGAGCGCGTGCAAGAACAAATCGGCCCCTTTGTCGGAGACGAGCCGCCCAACGAAGACAATGTCTTCGTCGCGAGTAACGCCCGGTATTAATCGAAAGACCCTGTCGTTATAGGGATTGCCGATCACAAACGAATGTCCACTGATACCGTCGGCTACCGCTTTGCTGATTGCGACATTGGTGACAGACCGAAGAGCCGCTCGCTTGATCAGATTGTTCCAGCCGACGCCGCCACGCGCGTTTTTTAGCCAGGTCTGATGAGCAACCAGCGTTGGCTTTCGCAAGACCAGCGCCGGAAGCAAACTGCGCAGGCTGATGTTGTTCTGGAAAAAGAGATCGCTCCAACGAAGCAGCCCAATCAGTTTCGCAATTGAAGGTCTCCTGCTCACTCGATAATTCGCTTCGCGAACGTGATCGCCGGGCGTTTGCGTAATGATGTGAACTTCGTTGCCGGCAGTCGCGAATTCTTCGACCAGGATTTTTGAGACGGACTCGATTCCGCCGACGCTCGGATGAAAGAGATAAGACGAAAGAAGAATTTTCAAAACTATGCGCGAGTTCGACGCGCTAGGAATAGTCGCTCCAGACGGTTCGCAACATTTGTCTGCGTTTCGCGAGCTTGTCTTTCGCAATTGGATCCGCCGCAGACGGGCCGGCGAGAATCATTGTCTCCAGCCAATGTCGCAGAAACAGGAACGGTTTGAGCAGACCGACGTGTTTGCCGCGGTGTCGCTTCAAAAGCCGGAAGCGATTGCGATGGAAATCGAGCGCACGATTGGCCGACCAGGCAGAGAGTTGCTCGAGATTATCATGGACGACGTGGTCGGAAGCGATGATCGCCATTTTCCAACCGAGCTTGGCGCAACGCCAGGCCCAATCAAGGTCGGTATCGGAAAAGGGGAAATTTGCGGCATCCAATCCACCGCTCTGTTCCCAAGCCTCGCGCCGAACCAAGAGTGGGCTGGTGAAAACCACATCGCACGTTCGCCAGCGAATTCCGTCGCTGAGGCGCCAGGCGGAATTGTTAGGAGCGTGCAGATTCAATCGGGCAGCGAGATTTTGGCCGAGCACGAATGATAAAGCGGTCGGAAAGCGCATTCCGTAACCATAGAACTTGCCGTCATGTTGTTTCACGGTGAAACCAGCGGCGGCAAGCTGCGCCTCCCGTTTCAGAAGTGATATGCCTTTCTCCAACGGCTCGGGAGTTGTCAGGCAATTGTCCGTTTCATAAAGCAAAAGCCAGCGACACTGTGGAAAGCGCACAATCGCCTCGGCGCACCCGATGTTCACGCCATCGCTAAACGATCCACGATCCGGGGAGGCGTTAATCAGGACAAAATTCTCCCCAGAATGATTTTCGCGCCACGCGTTGAGAAATTCGGAGCTGCCGTCGTTCGAACCGGCTTCAAAAACAATGATCGCCGAAGGAAATCGTGCGCTCCGCAGCGCCTCCGTTAGCGAACCGAGTGCGCGCTCCAATAGAGATCGTCGATTAAACGAATTGATGATTGCGACCAATTCGATCGGCCGTTCGGAATTCTGATTCATTGAGCACGGTTCAAACCAAATATCTTCGCGATGGCTTGGACCAGGGATTCCGAAGAAGAGTGCCGTTGATACCAATCATAAATGTCAGAAGCGATTTTGGCGCGCTTGTGCGCGTCAGGAATTTCGCAGCGATCTGGCTCAACAAAAAACGGACCGGGCAAGCGATCGCTGCCGAGCGAGATCACTGAGCCACGATGCGGAAAAACCGGAATCACGGCGTGCGCGCAAGCCGCCGCGAAAGCGCTCGATTTCAAAATAACCGAGGTCTCGACGTCAGGGCGGTGAAAATAATCGAACCAGGCGAAGGAACAGGTCCGGAGAATTTCCGATGCCTCGGCCGCGGCGATGTGAGGACGGTAATCCGACTGAACTGCAAGATCGACAAGCAACGAGCGTGTGACCGGATTTTCGTTGCCACCCAGGACGAACAAGCTGCGCGGAGCGATCGAATCAGGAATACGACTCAGAAGTCGACGAAACGATCGCAGGGAACGTTCGGCCAGCGCTGTGCCGCCAACGATCGCCCACTGATGCAGATCACGATCGACAATTTGATTCGGAGAAAGGGACGGCTCTTCCAATCCCGACGGCACCGGGTGCAACTGAATGCGCGCGTGCGGGGCCATTCGCTTCAGTTCGGAGACAAAATTATCGCTGCTGACAATGCACGTGTCGGATAAGCGAGCAACTGCTTTTGCTAAACGGATTTGCAGCGGCCGCAACCAAAATGCGCTCGTCCACGGCGGCCCCGACGCATACAGCTCATGAAAAATCGTGACCATTCTTCCACGATGCTGTTCGACCAACGCCTGTAAGATCGTCAACAGACGAAATGGAACGCCGCGCTTTTGGAAGCCGTAGTTCACATAATGCAGGAGGACGTGGTCGTATTTTTGGATCGATCGCTCAAGTAAACCATCAAGGGGCAAGACTTCGAAGCCGCCAGGATTTTCGGACGACGACGTTTTGAAGGTGGCAAACACTGTGTCGCATCCGAATGTCTCCCGCAGTTTTTTGGCAATGGTGAGGGCATAATCACCAACGCCATCGATTCCTCCGGGGGCTTTGGGAACGATTTGGAGGAGCGTGCTCAAACGGAAACGGTTTGTGCTGCGCGCGTGCGGTTTCCCGAATTTTGCTGGGCAAGCGCGATCGTGTACTCCCGAATAGTATCGGCGGCGATTTCCTCCCAGCGAAGCTGTTCGGCTGTTTGCCGGCATTTGGCGGACAGTGCGCTGTAATCACTCTCATTCATCCGCAAAATCTCCAGCGCGCGATCTGTCATCGCTTTGGCGTTGCCGGCAGGAACCAAAAGCCCAGCGGCGCTGGTATTCAAGATGTGGCGGGGGCCAGGCACATCGTAGGCGATCGTGGGAATACCGCAGGCAAGTTGCTCGAGCACCGAGAGACCGAATCCTTCAATGTAACTTGGAAAAAGTCCCAACGCGCAGCGAGCGATCAACTGGGGAAGTTCCTCAGGACCGTAGCTTGTTAGACAGCGGATGGTTTCATTCGACGAAATCCGCAGATCATGGAGGACTGTTTGTTCATCTGTCATGGTGCCAAGGAATGCGAATCGCGCGGATGGCACTGAATCCAAGATGCCGCGCACAATTTCCGGCCAATCGCGTGAACCTTTCCGCACGCTCCACATTCCCAGGAAGCAAATTTCTTTTCGGGCCAAACGTTCCGATGCTGATCTGGCAGCGCCAGCGAGACCGGCGCGCTCGGTTTCGTTTAAGCCATAAGGCAGAACAATGACCTGCGCGGAGGTGGAACATTGTTCAAGGGATCGCTTTTCTTCCTCGTTCGGAACATTCAACAAATCGCAATGAACCACTGCGCGGTCAGCGTGGCGCCGGAGCAGCCAGGACGTAAACGTGTAAAAGAGCCGGCCAAGAAATTTTCCGCGCGGCTGGTCCGGCCACTGACGCCGACTAAACCGGATGAATTCATCGTAAGCCAGATACAATCCGATCGAGCGTCCAACCAAAAGACCGTCGAAGCCGAGGGATTTTTTCGAGAACGGAAGCGTGCCGATCAAACAATCGATCACATCGTATTTTCCGGCGTGGCGCCGAACGTGACGAGCGGCCCGATATGGAAAGACCGCCTGGCGCCAGGCCGAAAGAGCGCGCGAACGCGTCGGCTTCGGAAACGCGTCGCTCAGACAAAATTTATCAATTTTTTGGCCGGCTTTTTTCCATTGCTCGGACAGTTCGAGCCAAACGCGAGCGGCGCCCAACCGCGGGTCCCACGGAAGATTTACAATGCCGAGAATGCGAAGCGATTTTTCCACGATTCGTTTACTGAGAAGATCGACGGGCCAAGGCAGTCCAAAATTTATGTCGCACCGGATTGACGTAATGTCGCATAGCGAGCGAGTGACCGGCATATCGATCGCGGTAAATAAATTGATCATCCAATTGCAAAACGAACTTCCCCGGGTCGAGCGCGAGCCCGTTGTTCGCGTGCATACATAAATGGGTCACGGTTTGATTGGTGAAAAAATTTGGCGGACCGCTCAACATCCGTAATCGCTCCAAGCCAAGCGACCAATCCAGTTTTCGAAACAAGAGAATGAAGCCGGTGTTGGTTGGGTTTAATTTCTCTGCCGGATCGAGAAGGAGACGTTCATCGCCGGAGAAGCGATAATCGGCGAGATAAAATGCAGGAACCGCCGCGCTTTCGGAAAGATTTGCGAGCTCACGCGCTCCCGGAAAAAAAAGAACATCAGAATCGGTGTAAAGAGTCGGGCCATTTGTTGGAAGCGACATTAGAAGGGCAAGTTGTTTACCGGTGGGATGGTCCCTGAGATAAGATTGAATCGTATCTGGCAATCCTGACGGCAAAATTGGCGGCGTTTTCTTGACACGCACGCAGCAGTCGATGTTCTCCAATAACTCGATGCTCGCAGCAGTATAAGATCCGTCGGAAACGACCGTGAATTGTTTCGGCCGGCCGGCGTGCGCAAGAAACGAGCGAATCGAAGCAACCTGTTCTGGAAGAGTGTTCTCTCCAGAATAGGCAAATACGTCCAAGGGAAGTTCACGGACGATGCGCGCGCGGTACCGGACGACTAGCCCCAGTGCGGCGCAATAGAGGGTACGGACGATTTTTCCTTCGAGCCGCGCGGAATGGTAGGCCACGTTCATCCCGTCACTGGAGCGAAAGTGCGGAAGCCGCGGTAACTCAGAGCCAGGTTGAGAAGCACACTCGGTGCCGCCGATATCAGATTAAAGATGAGAACGCCCGAGATACTGGAAAAATCGGTGAACGGAATGAGGGCGAGCTGCGTGGCCAAGGTTAAAGGAATATAAAGCCACGCTCCGGTGATCCATGCTTTGGAAGCATTGAGTAGCCAAAGGGTCCCGCTCAACGCCGAAATTACCGCGACGCCAACCATTAAAAGAAGTTCGCGATGCAAATGCGCGTAACGATTGCCGAGAACAAAAAGAAACTGTTCCGGAAAGAATGCCGCACCAGCGATCACCGCCGAGCTAAAGAGAACCACTCCGCCGACAATCCCAATATAAAGCCAATGCAATTTTCGCTTGTCGTGGCACCTGGCGAAAGCGGGTACGAAGATATTTGTCAGCATATTCATCAGCACGGTGAAAATCATCGCGAGACGTCCGAGCGCTCCCACTTCCGCAACTGATGCAGCATGACGCCCGAAAAAACTGATCAGGAACACTGTGATCTGTCCCTGAAAACAATAGAAGAGCGAATTCGCGGCGAGCTTTTTGATTAGTCGCACGATTTCGCGGCGATCGTCGGCATTCTCGTTTGCCTTGAGATCGACGACTTTCGCGGCGTAGGCGCGGAGCAGGATATATTGCAAAAGAAAAGCGGCGCTGGCGATGGCGACGGCGAGTCCGGCGGTGGCGAAGAAATAAACCAGGCCCAGAATCAGCAGCAGGCGAAAGATCGCGCAGATGAAATCGATCTTTTGAATCCGGCCAATATCCGAATGGAGGCGTGGCACCACGCTGAAGACATCGACCGAAAGCTGGATGGAAAATCCGGCGAGAACGAACGCGATCAACAGCAGCGTGTAGACCGACGAGGCGCCGTTCTTAGTCAGCATCGCGTACAAGATCGGGGCAACAATAATGACGCTGGCAGCGGCGAGTTTTCTGCGCACGGCCAGGCCGGTATTGATCAATTCACCGAAACGATGTCGATCTTGCCAAACGCGGCCACCGATAGAGACCAAACCCACGCTGATGCCGATGTCGGCGAGCAACATGAGCGCGGCCTGCATGGCGTTGGCGATGGTGTAGAAGGCGTACTCATGTTGCGGCAGCCAGCGGACGAGAAGAATTCCACTCGAAAAAGCAATGAGTTGGACGGTGGCCTGCACCAGCGTGTAATTGCCGATGCGCCGGGCGTGGTCGAAAGCTCGCCGTAGAATCGGACTCGAGCCTTCGTCCAAAAGAGGCGGGGAGACCGGGACGAGGAAGCTCATGGGCGAATTACGTGTTCAAGAGAGCAATGAGCTACCCAAGTGCCAAGAGGAATCTGCACGCCAGTTCGTTTCCGTCGAAACGCTGGATGCTGATCTAACTCCTCGAACGCGGCGACGTAATCGAACGATGCCGCCTATGTCGTCTCCATCGGCTTGGATCGCTGCCGACGGACGGGGGCGACTGCTTCGCCGTCAGGGACGCTCGTCGGTGTCGAGTAATATTCGGAGTATTGATAGTAATAGTACTCCGGCAGCGAAGTATCGACGAAATTCAAAATGACTCCGGGAATATTGACTTGCCGGCCGTAGAGAAGCTCGAGCGCTTTTTTAGTGAGACGAGCCGAAGTATAGGAAAGCCGAACGACAAAGATGGTGGCATCGATTTTCGGTGCGATGCTGGTTGTGTCGTCCGCCGCGAGAACGGGCGAGCTATCGATGATGACGTAATCGTAATGCTGATAGAGTTCCTTTAAGAGCGCTTCGGTCGAATCGCGCAAGAGTTGTTCGCTCGGCTGGGACAAAGTCTTCCCTCGCGGTAACACGAAAAGCGTTTCATAGGCGGTCGGGACGACGACTTCGCGCCAATTTACTTCCTGCTTCAGGACTTCGGAGAAACCAATCTTTGACGAAATTCCGAATGCCTCGCGCAATCCCCCCCGGCGCAGATCGCAATCGATCAACAATGTGCGGGCACCGGAGAGCGCCATGGTAATGGCAAGATTAGCCGAAATAGTTGACTTGCCTTCGCTCGGAACTGCGCTCGTGACCAAAAAGCTTTTTGGCCGCGGGCCGTCGTAAGGCATGAAGAAAATGGACGAGCGAATGTTCCGATACGACTCAGCAAAGACATGGCGCGCGTCGTCCGGTTGAAGCAGGTCCACTTTGTCCTTCGTTTTTTCTTTGGGAATCTGGCCAAGAATGTTCTCGGAAAAGTGATGCTGGAATTCGCTGAAGGAGGCCATGCGATCATCAATGCGATCGAGCAGAACGAGAATGGCCAGTCCCGCGAGCGCGCCAATGCCGAAGCCGATGAGCAGGCTCTTGATCAATCCGGGACGGACCGAAACCGGTGAGGTTGCCATTTCCATTATCGATACCTGATCTTCGCCGCCCACAACTTGGGAAACGTCGATTTCCTTGAGGTTGTTGGTAAGACGATCGTACAACGTTTTTAGGCGATCCACTTTTCCCTTGATCCGATTAAACTGGGCAAGCCGCTGACTGAGATCGAGTGCCTTCGCCTCCCATTCCTTGATGTTGGCCTGGAGGTTTTCCATCTGCTTGCCGATCGATTCGCGGCGCGTTTTTAATTTCTCGAGAGTGTCGGCACGGAAAAGCTGGATCAGCTTGTCCTGTTTGGTGATTTCATCGTTGAGCTTGAGGATTTTGGGATGATTCGGCCGCAAATCTTTGGCCAAGGTTTCGCGTTCGGCTTTCAGAAGCTGGATCTGTTGCTTCGCCTTTAAGTAATCGCCCTCCGGTCCAACGTCCGAAAACGGCATACCCTGATTGTCAGAACCTTGACCAGATGCCGCCTCGGTTTTGTTTTGGGCACGGTCGAGGTTTTGGTCGAGATCAAGCAGGTTGAGCAAGTCGTACTCAGTCTTAAGCTGAGCGTACTGCTGATTCAATTTGACCAAATACTGAGCGGCGCTGTTCCCCTGTTCTTGGATGAAGCCGATGTTGTTTTGCTTCTGGAACTCGAGCATTTCATCTTCGCCGTTCCGCAAATCTTTTTCGACCTGAATCAGCTGCTCGGTAATTCCGGTCGTAATTTCGTGGCCGCGGTCCTCGCGCATTCCGCGTTTGAAATCGAGATACTTCTGCATGATCGCATTTAAATAGGCCTGGGTGTACTCGGGCGCGCTGCCGACGGCGGCCAGATCAAAAATGGATGTGCGCGGCTTTTGCAGGACTGTGATTTCAACAGGGACCGACTGCAATTCGGGATGCGCCGAGCGAACCAGTGACTCGGCGCTGTGCTTCACTTCTGCGCTCTGCATCAATTGAATCTGTGTCCCATAAAAATTGACGCTGTCCTCGCTATAAACCGCGCCCTGCGCGATGTTCAATTTTCCCGCCAACATCATTTTACTGGCCGAAAGGTAGGAAGGCGGCATCTGGTAAATGAGAAACGCCTCGACAAATAATCCGAGGCAGGTGGTTAGGACCGGAATCCACCAGCGCCGCAGAAAAAGCGCCTTGTAGCGGTGCAGCCGCGTGATAAAAGCGGCAGACCAAGAAGTAGAAAGATTTTTACCGACTGTCGCGACCTGCATATTACATGTTAATCAAGCGCTGCGGCACGTAGATCTGGTCGTCGGGCCCAAGCTCCAAGTCTTCGTCGGTATGTCCTTCTTCGATGACACGCTTAAGATCGACAGTGGACTCCTGACCGGTTTTGCGAGTCAGCTTTACCTTGCGCTTGTTGGCGAAGTCACCAAATCCGCCCGCCTTAATAATCGCTTTGCTCACCGTGTAACTCTCGTCTGGCGGAATTTCCTGCGGTCCCTGCGCTTTGACTGCGCCATAGACATAAATCCGGCCGCGGGATTTTTCGCTCACCCGATCTACCGCCAGGATGACGGTCGCGTGATAATAATATTCTTTTTCCAGCAACGCTTTAATCGTGTAAGCAAGTTCTTTGCACGATTTACCTCGAGCCAGAACAAGTCCGACATAGGGGACTTCCAGCTCGCCGTTATCGTTGACGCGCAATCGCTGGGAATCGTTATCCCGATCTTCGACGACTCTGAAGCTCACGTAGTCGTTTGATCCGAGCTTCTTTTTGTCATCCAGCACGGTCATCGAGTTTGTCCGCATCACCGTACTGGTCGCAGTTGAGGGCCCGTCGGATGAAGGCGGCTTTGGCGCGGCGGGCGCTGGACTGGTCGCGTCTTGAGCGAATATCGGGTTAGTCAGAAAAAGGCAGACTCCGCCGACCAATGGACACAACCAGACTCTCATGTTAACCCCCAATTTACCCCTTTTGCGTTTTTTAGAAACTGTAAGTGCCGTCGACAGAAATGCGGTTCTGGTTGTAATCGCGCAACAACAAGTTGGAGTCTTTGCTCGTGCCCTGATAGCGGACGCCCAGAGTGACGTGCGGCGTCAACTGATAGCCGAGGGTAATTGCGCCGCCGATGCGACGAAAATGCTCGCCTGTGCCCAATGGGACCGGACTGAAAACACCGGCGAAGCCGCCCGATTCTTCGGCGTCTTCAAAAAAGAACTCGGTCGAAAGCAGAGTGTTGCGGATCAGATTCCAAGTCAGGGTATGCCGAACGTAATTGAGCGTGATGTAGTTTGAGTTTATACCGAGCTGATTTTCGTGACCGGCACTCACGGTTTGGCTGAGCTGTGCGTTGATTCGGTGGCCAATTAGTCCGTTCACATAATAATCCTGCAGGTCCTTCTGATCGGGGACCGCGAAAACAAATGGGCCGAAGCGAAAATTGACGAAGTTGTGGTCGAAATCGATCCACTGATAGCCGCCGGCCGCGCGCACTTTCAGATTATTCGTCAACGCAAGTTCAACGAATCCACCCACGCTGTAGTCTTTATTGTCACTGAGAACGCTTTGGTCATAGCGCGTAAAGACAGCGTTGCCTTCTGCACCGACCGTGATCGTCGGATTGACGATAAAGGCCGCTGAGCCCTGCACGATTTCTGAATTGCGATTCAGATAATCGAACCTGTTGGTCGTGGATACGAAATTGTAATGATCGTAACCGACCTGAAGGAGCAGCTTGTTTAAATCCCACAGGACTGAGAGGCCAGCGGTGTTTTCAAAACGGCCGTAATTTACCACGTTGCTCAGCGCGCCTTCCTGAATCGGATCCTGTTGCAACTGCATCCGGTCATGAATGTTGATGCGGAAGTCGCTCACAAAAATGTCGAACGCGACCTGCGACTTCGGCGCGACCAATATATAATCGGTGTCGTTCTTGGAATGATCGAGGTAAAAGGCGTAGCCGATACCGAGATCAAGACGCAAGGTGTTAAGTTGCGTTACAGGCCAGATGGCGTCGAGCGTCAGATTAGGAGTAACGATGACATCATCTTGCGAATTGGATCTTATAGTGATGAAACCAGGACCAATCGGGTTGGGGATCACAGCAGTGCCATCATCGGCATAGTTGATGTTGTCGTTGTACTCGACACCAACGGTTGCACCCACTCGAAATCGAACTGGGCCCAAGAGCAAATTATACGGAATGCGGGAAACATCCTGCTCCCGGGCATCCGAAGCCTCCTGGCCGGCCAACGACGGGCGCACCGCGTCCTGCGCATAAACACCCGCAGTCGCGACCAACATCGACGTCACGAACAAAAGCATGACCGATTTCCGCAACTGATCGCGTTGTAAGGAGCTGAGACGACGAATCATAGGCAGGTCGATCAGATTAGGGTTCAAGCAGTTGGAGTACGATTCAAAAATCCCAAGCCGGTAACGCAACGCTTCTCGAACGCTCGCCTTCCGTCCAAGATCCTATCTTCTTGTCTCGTTATCAGTTTTTCGGGAGGTTTTTTTACGAAAACACAACCCTTGGAAGCAAGAGAAATCGGAGGAAACTTTACACGGTTTCATGAAAAAAAGACCGGCACGATCTGACCTGGCGAAGCGCGCCTCTTGAGCCGGAAAGTTTTCGCACTTGGCCCACTCTAAGCTGTTATTGCTCACATGCGTTGCGCTTGCCGGCGAATTAAACCGCGGTGGGCCAGGATCCTCCGGCGTCTTCCCGCCCTCGCTTTTCTCGGATTTCTGGCTGCAAATCACTCTGGCTACGCGGGCGGCTCGGCGAAGAACGGCGCCCAAATCGAATATATCGCACCGGACGGGCAATTTTCTTCCTTAACCGCGGCCCATCCCGCGCATTACAAGCCGACCGCGGCCTTTGTCGATACAGACACCATCAGCTGTTTTCTAAAAGAAGGCGAAACGACGTTCATCATCGAATTGCCAAACAATGCACCGCGGGACCGTTTCACCTTTCTGAACGAAAACGCAGACGCCTGCGGCGAACTCCGAATCGCAGTTTCCGATTCACAGCTGCCCGCGGACAGCCCCAAATGGACCGAAGTGGACGGCGTCGTCCCGTTTGCTCACAAGCGTCTCTTTAAATTGTCGATGTTAGGCGTGGAAACAAAATTCGTCCGGCTCTCATTCAAGGTTGACGGACAGCGCCAGGATTCCGCGCAGATCTCTCATCCATTTCGAACGTCCGTTCTCGCGGCGGAGATCAACTCAAATTTTGGCAGATTGCATGAATCCGGCCACGATCTGAGCGTCGCCGCGGTCTCGGTCGCGCCACTTCCGGCGAGACAGAAATAGATAATTTTTCGTCCGAACCGCCGCTTAATAAGAGGCCGCGCATGCATTCACGGGCGAAAATTTCAGAGGCATGGAACTAGCTCTTGAAAATCACGGCTTGATTGTTGTGACGCATGCGATTGGACAAAGAAGATCAGACCACAAAAACGCCGATTCAATCGCCTTTGCTCGATTTGGTCGTCGCACCTCATCTTGAGCAGATCTCTCATGAAAACAAAACCGCTCACTCCGTATCTGAAAGTCATTCGCCATCGCGCGATGATTATTTTGCGATTGTTGCCCGGGCTACGAACGATGCAGTTCGGGATTGGGATGTAAGAAGCAATGGGCTCTCGTGGCCGCAGGGCTTGGAACGTCTCCTCGGGTACGAGCCGTCAACCACTGCGTGCAACGACATCGGTTTCTGGCAAAAGAATCTTCACCCCGCTGATCGCGCTCGTATCGCTTCCTCGATTCGCGACACGTTTGCCGGTTCGTCCGACCACTGGAGCGGCGAATATCGCTTCCGCCGCGCGGATGGCAATTACATCAATGTCCTGGAACGCGCGCTGATTTTACGTGCCCACGACGGCACAGCCCAGCGTCTGATCGGTTCGCTCATGGATGTCACTGCCCGCAAACAATTGCAGGATCAGCTCTGCCGCTCTCAAAAAATGGAAGCGTTCGGGCAACTTGCCGCCGGGGTCGCCCACGATTTCAACAATTTTCTCACCACCATTCTCGGTTACGGCGATTTGCTTCTGCACGAGCGCCAGATCAAGGGTACGCTCGCTAATCACGTCACGGAAATTCGCGCCGCCGCCGCCCGTGCGTCCGCGTTGACTCAGCAACTTCTCGCTTTCAGTCGGAGGCAGCCGCTCGAACCCGTGGTCGTGGAAGTGAATTCGATCATCACCAATCTCGAACGCTCATTACTCCGGCTCATCGGGGAAAATATTTCCGTCGTTTGCCATCTTCACCACGAAAAGGAGGGCGCGCACATCAAAGCCGACCCGAGCCAGATCACGCAAATTATTCTCAATCTTGCGGTGAACGCGCGCGACGCAATGCCCAAAGGCGGGCAGCTCACGCTCGAGACCGCGATTGTCGATCTCACAAAGGAAATGGAATCGCCTTTCCTTTGCGGCGACTTTGTTTCGGGCCACTATGTTCTGATCAAAATCGCCGACAACGGAATTGGAATGAGTGAAGAGGTCAAAGCTCATCTCTTCGAACCATTTTTCACCACCAAGACCGATCAGGACAGAAGCGGCCTCGGCCTCGCAACTTGTTATGGCATCGTCCATCAGAGCGGCGGACATCTCCGCGTCGAGAGCGATCTAGGCAAAGGTACTGTCGTCCAAATTTATCTCCCTCGCGTCCCGGCGCCGCCTCCGCCTTCATACAAAAAGCCAAATAACAAGAAACCGCGGGGCGGGACCGAAACCATTCTCGTTCTCGAAGATGACATTAGTGTCCGCCACATTTCGGTGCGCACGCTTCGCGGTTTTGGTTATCAAGTTATGGAAGCGGCGAATGGCGCTGATGCACGGCGTTTACTCAGCGAAAACGGCGGACAAAAGATCGACCTTCTTCTGACCGATCTGATCATGCCGGAAATGAGCGGACGGCGTTTTGCCGATTCATTGCGCGCGGCTCATCCCAACATCAAAGTTCTTTTCATCTCCGGATATCTCGAAGAATCGCTTCAACCGAGCGATCGATGTGAGCCGGAAATGTTTTTCCTGCCAAAGCCATTCGATTCAGAGCAACTCGCCACCAAAGTTCGAGAAGCGCTTGACGGGTAGGGACGTCGCGTCGCGGTGCGGCGTCCGGACATCGCAGCGCGATGCCTCTACAAGTTGTCCGTGGTCGCTTGGCCGCCATAGCTTGGCGAAGGCAGAATCTTGCCCGAAGCTGTAAGCGCGTGATCACGTTCAAAGAGATCCAGGCCGCGCGCGATCGCATTGCCTACGCCGTTTTTTATTCGCCTTGTCTTCCATCGATTCCCCTCAGCGAAATCACCGGCATGCAAATTTTCTGCAAGCTCGACAACTTGCAGCGCACCGGAAGTTTTAAAGAACGCGGCGCCCGGAACGCGCTCGCCCAGCTTTCAGCCGATCAAAAAAAACGGGGAGTGATCGCTGCTTCCGCCGGCAACCACGCTCAGGCGCTCGCGTATCAAGGAAAACTGCTCGGCATTCCGGCGACAGTGGTCATGCCCCAATACGCGCCGCTCATCAAAGTAAGCAATTGCCAGAAACTGGGCGCGAATGTCGTTTTGCGCGGCAACGATTTCGCGGAGGCAAAAGCGCACGCGGATGAAATCGCAGCTGAAAAAGGCCTCGCTTACATCGACGGCTACGACGATCCCGCCATCATCGCCGGCCAAGGCACGATGGGCATTGAGATTGTCGATCAGGTGGAAGATCTCGATGCGGTCGTTGTTCCCGTTGGCGGCGCCGGCTTGATCGCCGGGGTTTCACTGGCGGTCAAAAATTTGCGGCCGCAAGCAAAAATCATTGCGGTCGAAGCAGAGACCGTCGCCAGTTTTTCCGCGGCGCTCGAAGCAGGCAAACCAACCAGGATCGCCTTGCATCCAACGCTCGCCGACGGACTCGCTATCCCGCAAGTTGGCCCGAACGCGTTCGCGATCGCGCGCGAACATGTTGATCAAACAATCACGGTCACTGAGGAACAAGTCGCGATCGCGATTCTGCGATTGGTCGAGCTCGAAAAAACGGTCGTGGAAGGCGCTGCGGCGACGCCATTGGCGGCGGCGCTTTCCGGAAAATTGCCGGAGCTCGCCCAAAAACGGGTCGTTCTCCTGTTATGCGGCGGGAACATCGATCCGAACATTCTCAGCCGCGTGATCGAGCGCGGTCTGGTCGCGGACGGCCGTTTATCGCGATTTACCGCCGCGATCAGCGATCGTCCCGGCGGACTGGCCGATCTCGCCAAACAAATCGCGGCGACCGGCGCGAGCATTAAAGAAGTCGTGCACGACCGCGCGTTCGCCAGCTCAGATGTTTCAACCGTCAATGTGCTCTGCACGGTTGAAACGCGGAACCACGAGCATTTCGCCCAACTTCGCGCTCACTTGAAGGCCCACGGCGTTGAAACCTACGACGCAAAATAGGTGGTAGGCGGTTGATTCGGTCGCTTCCCGCTCACTCACCCTCTCGGGATTTCCCGTCCATGTCGCTCGGCTCCATTCACCGAACCGCCCACAAACGCCGTTCCGGCTCGGACCGATTGAGGTCAATGGCCCCTACCTGCTTGAATGCCCGTTCGCGTTCCATACCGTCAATCATGCATTCGCGGGAGCAAAAGATCGACCTTCGCCAATCCGGTCCGGATTTTGCGCGCCGGCATATCGGTCCGAATGAAAACGAGGCCGCAGAGATGTTGGGTTCCCTCGGCTTTGAAACTCTCAATGCCCTGATCGATGCGACCGTTCCAAACAATATTCGGCTCGATCGAGAATTAAATTTACCGGAAGCGAAGTCGGAAGACGAAGCGCTCGCCGAGCTGCGCGCGATTTCGAAGAAAAACAAAACCGCGAAATCTTTTATTGGCGCAGGTTATTCGGATTGCATCACGCCACCGGTGATTCAGCGGAACATCCTTGAAAACCCGGGGTGGTACACCGCTTACACACCATACCAAGCCGAGCTCGCGCAAGGTCGTCTTGAAGCGCTTCTCAATTTTCAAACAATGATTGTCGATCTCACCAAGCTCGATATTGCCAACGCGTCGATGCTCGATGAGGCCACCGCCGCCGCCGAAGCGATGACGCTTTGCCACGCGTCCGTTCCCGACCGAAAAACGTTTCTCGTTGCTGACAATTGTCACCCGCAAACGATTGAAGTTATCCGCACGCGCGCCAAGCCGCTTGGAATTGACATAAAAGTCGACAATTACACTCGCTTCAAGTTCGACGAGTCTGTTTTCGGCGCGCTCATGCAGTATCCGGCGACTGATGGCGCGATTTACGATTACGTGGAGTTCGCCCGGCGCGCGCACGATGCGGGTGCGCTCGTCGTTGTCGCGGCCGACATTCTCGCGCTCACTTTACTAAAAGCGCCCGGCGAATTCGGCGCCGATGTCGCAGTCGGAAATACGCAACGCTTTGGCGTTCCGCTCGGTTTCGGCGGACCGCATGCAGCGTATTTTGCGACGCGCGATCAATATAAACGGCACATGCCGGGCAGACTTGTCGGAGTTTCCCATGATGCCGAAGGTCGGCCGGCCTATCGGCTCGCGCTCCAAACGCGCGAACAACATATCCGCCGCGACAAAGCGACGAGCAACATTTGCACGGCGCAGGTTCTTCTCGCCGTGATCGCGTCGATGTACGCTGTTTACCATGGCCCACGCGGTTTGCGCGCAATCGCCGAGCGAGTTCACGGCCTAACGAGTCAATTGGCTGACGGTCTTCGCGCGCTCGGATTGAAAATTACACATGAAAACTTTTTCGACACCATTCGGGTGGAAGTCGAATCGAGCGGCACGCTGATCAAGCATGCCGAAAAGGCGGGCTGCAATCTGCGCATGCTCGGATCGCGTGCGGTCGGGGTTTCGTTAGACGAAACGACCACGAATCGCGATGTCGAATTGTTGATGTCGATCTTTCGCGGCACGCATGTCCGCGATTTGGCCGATGATGATCTCGGGCAGGCCCCGCTGCGGATTCCAAAATTCGCGCTCCGCAATTCGGACTTCCTAAGCCATCCGATCTTCAACACGCACGACACCGAGACCGAGATGCTGCGCTATCTGAAAAAACTCGAGTCGCGTGACCTCTCTCTCTGCCACTCGATGATCCCGCTCGGCTCGTGCACGATGAAATTGAATGCGAGCGCGGAAATGTTTCCGATTTCGTGGCCGGAATTCGCCAAGCTCCATCCGTTCGCGCCTGACGATCAAACGATCGGCTACATCGAGATATGCAAGCAATTGGAAGACTGGCTGGCGGAAATCACCGGGTTCGCTGCGGTTTCGTTGCAACCAAATGCCGGATCGCAAGGCGAGTACGCCGGCTTGCTCGCAATCAGGGAATATCATGCCTCGCGTGGCGAAGCGCATCGCAATGTTTGTCTGATTCCAACTTCGGCACACGGAACCAATCCGGCGAGCGCGGTCATGGCCGGTCTCAAAGTCGTTGCGGTCGCGACCTTAAAAGATGGCGATATCGATCTGGCCGATCTCCGAGCCAAAGCGGACGCGCACGCGCGTGATCTCGCCGCGTTGATGGTGACGTACCCGAGCACGCATGGCGTGTTTGAGCCGACCATCCGCGAAATCTGCGAGATCGTACATGACCATGGCGGGCAGGTTTACATGGATGGCGCGAACATGAACGCGCAATGCGGCCTTTGCCGTCCGGGCGATTACGGCGCCGACGTTTGCCATTTGAATTTACACAAAACGTTTTGCATTCCGCACGGCGGCGGCGGCCCCGGCGTCGGACCAATCGGTGTAGCCGAACATCTGGTCCCATTTTTGCCGGCGGCTGCATCGTTGAATCCGGATGCTGAGCTTAACAAGCGGGTCGGTCCGGTGGCGCAAGCCCCTTACGGAAGCGCAAGCATTTTAACGATCTCCTGGATGTACATTCGGATGATGGGCGCCGATGGTTTAAAACGCGCGAGCGAGATCGCGATTCTAAATGCGAACTACATTGCTAAGCGTCTCGACCCGCATTTTCCCGTTTTGTTCAAAGGCAAACGCGGTCTCGTTGCGCACGAGTGCATTATCGATCTTCGCCAATGGAAGGCCGCGGCCATTGAAGTCGAAGACGTCGCCAAGCGGTTGATGGATTACGGATTTCACGCGCCGACGGTTTCTTGGCCGGTCGCGGGCACAATGATGATCGAGCCGACCGAGAGTGAATCGAAAGAGGAGCTCGACCGTTTTTGCGACGCGATGATTTCAATTCGCACCGAAATCGACGCGATCGCAAACGGAAAAACTGACCGGCAAAACAATTTGCTGAAGAATGCGCCCCACACCGCGCAGCAGATTGCTTCTGAAAAATGGGATCGCCCCTACTCGCGTGCACAGGCCGCGTTTCCCGCGCCCTGGACACGCGAACACAAATTCTGGCCGTCGGTCGCGAGGATCGACAATGTTTACGGCGACCGGAATTTATTCTGCTCCTGCCCGCCGATCGAAGAATTCGGCGGGATTTAGGTTTCCGACGCGAGCTCGGGTTCGCGGTCGACGCGAGTTGGAACAAGGCGCAACCCCGAACCACTTTTTTCGTCGGACACTTCGTCGCCTTGTTCGTGATATTCCGCGTCAGCATTCACCTGCCAGAGATCGTAAAGCTTGGC
>QHRF01000082.1 GCA_003220055.1 Verrucomicrobiota bacterium
GAGCGTGCTCCTCGCGGGCGTGAACGACGATCTCGAAACGATTAAAACGCTCGTGCACAAACTGCTCATGTGCCGCGTCCGCCCCTACTACATTTACCAGTGCGACCTGATCAACGGCTCATCCCATCTGCGCACATCGGTCGCGAAGGGAATCGAGATCATTGAAGGCTTGCGCGGTCACACCACTGGTTACGCCGTTCCACAATACGTGATCGACGCGCCCGGCGGCGGCGGCAAAGTGCCGATCAATCCCGGTTACGTCCTCTATCACGACAATGAAAAAATCGTGATCCGCAATTACGAAGGCAAAATTTTCGAATATCCTGAGACCGGAAACGAAAACGTCCAGTTCGCGCCGCAGCGCGAGTACCACGACGAATACTTGTATTCGTGATGGACGGCGCGCGGCGCTGTCGGTGGCCCAAATATCGCCTATGACCTTCCGGCGCGCTCAGCGCCAAGCAGAGCTCCACGCCGTTTTGGGGTCATGCTTAATGCCTTTTGAAATTCTTTCTGCGCTTCTTTTGTATTTCCGATTTCGAGCAGGAGATCGCCGAGCTGTTCACGCGCGGGAACGATTGCCCCGGGAGTCACGGGTTGCTTTTCCACTGCGTCTTCCTCATCGGCTGCTGCGCGCATGAGCTTTAACGCTTCGTCATTCTGTCCTTCGGCGTAATTGATCCAAGCCAAGGCGGAATTGAGCTGAACATGAATTTGTGTCGCCCAATATTCGTCGCCGGCCGCTCGCATCTGTTCGTAGGTGCTCTTTAGTCTCGCAGTCTCTGCGCGCGCGAGCTCAGCTTGTTTGCTGCGAGCAAATCCAACTGCGCGCGACCAGGCCGTAATCGCCGCGGCCTGCGGCAAAGCATTCGGTATCGGCGCAAGTTTTGCGGCTTCGTTCCATTTTCGGCGTTCAATTGCGTAACGCGCCGGCATCGCGCTGGCCGCGTAAACCACTTTGAAATACTTCGGCGACAGATCCGTCGTTTTTCGCAAGTCTTCGAGAACTTGCGCAGCCTCTTGATCGCGACCGAGCTGAAGGTTTGCATAGATCAGGTAATCCATGGCGTGAAGTTCCTCGCCAACATCATCTTGCTCGTGCGCAGCTTTTCTCGCGGCCGTGTTGGAAGCGATCGACTCCTCCCACATTCCCAATCGGGTATAGATGTGAGACGGCATGTGCAAAGCGTGCGGAGCGGAGGGAGCGATCTGTGCGTAGACCCGCGATGCTTCGACGCCGCGGCTTGCCATTTCAACGTTGTCGTAAGCGTGAATCAGGTAATGCGGAATTCCCGGATGCTGCGGATATTTTTTAAACAATGGCTCGAGGATAGCGACGGCCTCTTTTTGTTTCGCGTGAGTTGCATCAGTCGGGGGCGCCACTGCGATCAGCGCCAGGGCGTAGAAAATCTGGCACTCGGAATCGTCGCGATTCCGTTCGGCAAGCTTACCCATCGCTGCGGTATAGCGACTAACGCGGTCGCGGTACGGCACCGAATCGTTAGCGTAAATGAAACTTAACGCTTCAATAAATTCGCGTTCGCGGTCGGACCCGCCGAGCTGTCGCGCCCGTTCAATTTCTTCGCGCCCGCGGGCTACCGTCTCCTCCGGAAGTGGCGGCGGCCAAAGTGGATGAAAATAGGTCATCGCGATTCCCCAATGCGCCATGGCGCAATTCGGATCGGCTTTAATCACTTCGTTGAAAACCTTTTCGGCTGCCGAATATGCAAACGAATGCAACAGAGCTACGCCCCGTTCGAAACGTTTCTGCACATCGCCCGAGCACGAGACCGGAAATTCCACCGTGCCGAGTCTCTCCGGCGCTGGATGTTCGTGTTCTCCCGCGCGCATGACCCACGACGCCCCAAGGATTGGTAAAATAAAAAGTGCTGTTTTCAATTTGAACGCCGCTCTCATGCGCATCCGAATCCTATTCGATAATTCCAATTCAGTCATCAATACCCGTTACAGTAAATCGGTTGTCGATCTTCATGCGTGAGCGGTGATAGAATGCGCGCCCATGTCCGTATCGATCTTGTACTTGCTCCAGATTCTTGTCTCCGCTTTTCTCGCGATTTTGTTTTTGCAATCAGGCATCGACAAAATTGTGGATCGACGTGGGAATCTGGAATGGTTGAAAGGTCATTTCGCTAAAAGCCCGCTCGGTGGATTTGTGCCGCTTTTGTTCGCAGCGCTAACAATCATCGAAGTCGCAGCCGGTTTATTGAGCGGAATCGGATTTCTCGCACTGATTTTTGTGCACGATTCGACAATCGCGTTTTATGGCGCGGTGATGTCCGCAATCGCGATCATCGCGCTGTTTTTTGGTCAACGGATGGCAAAAGAGTACGCCGGCGCGGCGATCCTGGTCCCGTACTTTTTGTTGACGCTGGTTGCGATTTACTTGCTCGCGCACTGAAATAACCACCTCGAATAAGCACGAATTTTCGTCTCCGTCATTAGTGTCGCTTCGTGTTCATTCGTGGTTATCAAGGTTCTCTCACGAATTCTTGGGGGAATCCTGACACGAACCGGTTTCGGTCTTCCGCAGCCTGCCTTGAGCGCTACCTCAACGGCGCGTCGGTCGTAAATATGTCGCACTCGCCTTGTGCTGCGTGGTCAAACGAAATTCTCTTTCCGTCCGGTGACCATTTGGCGAAGTGTTTCGCCCGTGCAGTTGAGTCAACCGCTGAACGCCCGAACCGTCTGCATTCATGAGGTAAATCTCGTAATCAGTTCCGCCGCGATTGGAGCCGAACACGATTTTCTTTCCGTCGGGGGACCAGCGCGGCGAGGCGTCGAAAGCTGAATTGTTCGTCAGATTGCGCTGCGACGAGCTGTCAGCGTCCACGACAAATACCTCGGAATTTTTTTCGCCGAGAACTTTGCGAAATAAAATCTGTCGTCCGTCTGGCGAATAACTCGGATAAGTATTGATACCCTTGTCGCTCGTGATTCGTTTCGGGTCGGAGCCGTCGGCTTTAATCGTATCAATCTCGTAAATCTCGTAAATCTCGCCTTCGGGAGCGCTCGTTTGGTTCGGATTGTCCCTGGCCGAGCAATAAATGATGCGCTGACCGTCCGGCGACCAATGCGGATGAATATCGTCCGAATTGTCCTTTGTCAGCTGGCGTTGCGCATCGCTCTCAAGATCGACAACGAAGATTTCGTTGTGTCCGTTGCGATCGGAAACGAACGCGATCTGCTTTCCGTCCGGCGACCACTCGGGCGTGAAGTCGTTCGCATTCGTCGACGTGATGCGCTTCAGCTCGCGTGTCTCGAGTCGCCAGGTAAATGTTCAACTTGCCCGACCGGATCGAATCAAACGCAATTGTTTTTCCATCCGGCGACCAACTGCTCTCTTCATTGACCGTGCCCATCAATTTTCGGGGTTCAGGCCTTTGCGCAACGGCGGCGACTGCAGAAGTGAAAAAAAGCGTCGCGCATGCCACGTGATTAACGCTGAAGAAAGTCATGGCTACTTTTGAAAGGCGATTTCGCCGGCAATGACGGTTCCCGTGCAGCGCGTGTTCAAAATCTCGGGCTCTGGAATTTTCATGATGTCTTGCGAGAGCACGGTGAAATCGGCGAGCTTGCCGGTTTCGATTGAACCCTTGTCTTTTTCTTCAAACGCGGCGTAAGCGGGCCAGATCGTAAACATTTTCAATGCTTGTTCGCGTGAGACCGCTTGCTCGGGGTGCCAGCCTTCGCCCGATTCGCCTTTGATACTTTTGCGCGCGACTGCCGCGTAAAATTCAACCATCGGTTCGCCGCGCTCGACCGGGGCGTCGGAGCCGCCGCAAATAATTGAGCCGGATTTCAGAAAACTTTGCCACGCATAGGCGCCGGCGAGTCGATCCATCCCAAGCCGCGCCTGGGCAAAAAACAAATCGCTGATCGCATGCGACGGTTGCATCGACGGAATCACGCCGAGCTTGGCGAAGCGCGGAATGTCTACCGGATCGACAATCTGCGCGTGTTCAACTCGCCACCGCGGTTCTTGAATTTGCCGTTGGTTCGGCGGGACCGCTTTGAACGCGCCTTCGTAAAGATCGAGAATCATCCGATTGGCGCCATCGCCAATTGCGTGTGTCTCGACCTGAATGCCTCGACGCAGTGCTTCCTCAAACATCGGCTTCAGCTCTTCCGGTTTTTCGGTGAGGTAACCGGAAGTCTCGGGCGTATCGCTGTAAGGCTGGAGCAGCGCCGCGCCGCGCGAACCGAGCGCGCCGTCGAAAATCACTTTGATGGTGCGCTGGGTGAAATGGTGATTGAACGCGTCGAGCGTGACTCCTTCTTTTAAAAAATGCTGCGCATCTTCTCCGGGCCCGTAAATCGCGTTGATGAACCGGATTTTAATTTTGCCGGACTCAAACGCCTTCTTAATAAGATCGACATCGTCTTTGTGGCTGCCGGCGTTTTGAATTTCGCACCAGCCGAGCCCTATCTCGCGATTGATTCCGGTGAGCAGCGCCTGCTGGCGCTCGGCCGCGGTCGGCTTCGGAATACTTTTCTCGACCAGAACCATCGCGTTATCGAGCAACATCCCGGTTGGCTCACCGCTCGCTTTGTCTTTTAGAATTTCACCGCCGAACGGATTCGGCGTCGTCTTGTCGATCTTGGCGATCTTGAGCGCGGCCGAGTTCGCAATTGCGCCGTGGCCGTCTGCGCGGGTGAGAAAAACGGGATTGCGCGGCGCAATTTTGTCGAGGTCTTGTCGCGTTGGGAATTGCGGCGGTTTCCAGAAGGTTTCGATCCAGCCGCGGCCGGTGATCCATTGGCCGCGCTTGGTTTTGGTGACGCGCGCTTTCACTTTGCCCAAAAAATCTTCGAGCGTGTTCGCGCCTTCGAGATTCAAACGCAGCTCGCGCTCACCGATCCCGAAGATGTGGCAATGGGAATCGGTCAAGCCGGGAACGACGGTGTGACCGTGTAGATCGACCGTTCGCGCCGCGTGAAATCTCCTGGCGTCCTCGTTCGAGCCCACGAATACGACGCGATCCTTTCTGACCGCGATCGTTTCGGCCCGCGGCGTTTTTTCGTTAACGGTGTAAACATTTCCGTTGAAAAGAAGCAGGTCGACATCCTCGGCTGCGCGCAATTGCAAAATCGGTCCGCTGAACAATGCCAAAAGGGAGACAAAAGAAATGCGCGCTTTCACTTGACGCTTCCCCGAAGTTTTGACGTGATCATTTTGCGAAACGGCGACTTTTCCGTATCGGAAGAGTTACCGGGAATTTAGATCGCCATGCAAACTACGACTTTTGTTTTGCCGAGCGAATTTATAGAATGATGGCTTCGATGCGCGCACATCCTGAGAGTGATTTGAATTCGTTTCTAAGTTGGCGGCTGTGTTGCTCCGGATTGGGCTTCCGCTGATTATGGCGAATTTCTTTCCACGCTGGTGCAACTGGTTGCCGCTGCAAATGGCAATCGCCGGCATTTTGATCGCGTGCGGATTGAGCGCGGCCACCTGGTATTACGTCACGCCAAAATATACCAAGGTAGGCTATCAACCGATCCAGCCGGTGCCGTTCCCGCACGACATTCACGTGACCCAACTCGGAATGGATTGCCGCTATTGCCACAGCTTTGTCGAAGTTGCGGCGCAGTCTAATGTGCCGAACACGCAGACCTGCATGAACTGCCACTCGCAGGTCCAAAAAGACAACCCGAAGCTGGCGCCGGTGCGGGAAAGCTGGAAGACCGGCAAACCGATTGAATGGGTGTGGCTCCATCGCACCGTCGATTACGTCTTTTATAACCACGCGGCGCATGTGAATCGCGGCATCAGTTGTTTCAGTTGTCATGGCCCGGTCAATCACATGGCGACGGTGTCCATAGCCGAACCGCATAGCATGGCGTGGTGTCTCGAGTGCCATCGACACCCCGAAAATTTTCTCCGGCCCGACGATCAGATCTTTAATCTCGATTGGAAACCAGACGATGTGAAGCCGGCCGCGTTCGTAGCGAAGTACGGACAGCCAAAAAGCGTGACTGAGGATTGGACGAAGAAGAAGCATCTGACGCAACAGGAGATCGGTCAGACACTGAAGGAACGCTGGAACATCGCTCCGAGCACAAATTGCCAAACCTGCCACCGATGAAACGCGTCTTTCAACATCCGCCTGAGCCGCTGACCGGTAAGAAATACTGGCGGAGTCTCGGCGAATACAGCAACACGCCCGAGTTTCGAGAATGGCTGGAACGCGAATTCCCGGCCGGCGCTTCGGAAATTAGCGAAGACGAATGGTCGCGTCGCGATTTCATGAAATTGATGGGCGCGTCGATGGCGTTGGCCGGTCTCGGTCTAACGAGTTGCCGCCGTCCGGAAATGCACCTCGTCCCGTTCACGAAGAGCGCCGAGTGGACGATTCCCGGAAAATTTCTTTACTACGCCACGGCGATGCCGCGCCGCACCGGCGCAATTCCGCTGATCGCAACCACGGTTGACGGCCGGCCGATCAAGGTGGAGGGCAATCCGCTTCATCCCGCCAGCGCCGGCGCCACCGACACATTCGCGCAAGCCTCCGTTCTCGATCTTTACGATCCGGCGCGCTCGCGACGCTTCGTGAATCGCGGCAAAGATTCCAATCGCGGTGAGTTTGACTCCTACATCGACAAATTGCGGGGTCAGCTTGGATCGAACGGTGGAGATGGTCTGGCTTTCCTGGTTGAAGAATTGCATTCGCCGACTCGAGAAAGATTGCGAGCCGAATTGGAAAAGGCGTTTCCGAAAATGATGTGGTGCGTCTATGACGCAGGCCTAAGCGAGGCGCAAAATGACGCGACTGTGACAAGCTTCGGTGAAAATGTGCGATTGATTCCGCGATTCGACCGCGCTGACGTTGTGCTCGCGCTCGACAGCGATTTTCTCGATTGCGGTGAGGGCGATCTCGCCTCCGCGCGCGCGTTCACCCAGCGGCGCCGCGTAAAATCGGCCGAGGACACGATGAACCGACTCTACGTTGTTGAGAACCGGTTCACCATCACCGGCGCAATGGCCGATCATCGCCTGCGCTGTCCTGCCAGCCAGATTCCAGCCTTCACCCATCTGCTCGCCGGCAAAATCGCCGCTGCAACCAGAGACGGCGCACTATTTTCGCTTCTCTCCACACTGGCCGGGCCCGCCGATACGGCTGAGTTCGACGAAAAGTGGCTGATTGAAGCGGCCAACGACCTGATCTCGAAATCGGGCGTCAGCATCGTGCTTGCGGGTGCGCATCAGCCGGTCGCTGTGCAATTACTAGCTTACGCAATGAATTCCGCGCTCAAAAATATCGGGCGCACTGTTGTCGTCCGGGAGTTTCCGCGCAATCGGAACACGAAAAGCATTCTCCAGCTGGCCGATCGGATGAGTCGCGGCGAAATAAAAACGCTTTTCATTTTCGGCGGCGACCCGGTTTACAACGCGCCGCGCGTGCTCGCGCAGGATCCCGATAAAAAAACGCCGCTCGATTGGGGCGATCTGCAAAAGAAAGTGCCGGAAGTGGTGCGCCTTGGCTATCACGAGGACGCAACATCGACAATCAGCCAATGGCACGTCCCGCTCGCGCATTATTTGGAATCGTGGGGCGACGCATTAACCTCGGACGGCGCGTATTTATCGATCCAACCGATGATTCTGCCGCTCTTCGGCGGTCTCAGCGAAATCGAAATGATGAACGCGTTGCTCGGGAAGCCGAAAGTCGAAGGGCCTGAGCTCGTTCAGGAAACTTTCCGCACCACGAAACCGCCTGGCGATCTTCCGAGCGCGTGGTCGAAATTCTTACGGGATGGATTCGCGGCGCACGTTCCGTTGCGAGATCGACCGGTGTCATTTAACGGTGGCGCCGCGGCTTCGCTGGCCCACCAGCTTTGGGCAACAACGCCGGCACCGACCTCGGACTCTCCTGAAATCGTTTTTGTTCGCAGTTACGCGATGGACGATGGCCGTTTCGCCAACAACGGCTGGCTCCAGGAATTGCCCGACCCGATCACGAAACTGACCTGGGATAACGCGGCGATGATGAGCCCGAACTTCGCCAAATCGCTCAATGTCGAGACCGGCGATCTGATTCAAATTTCAATTAACGACACGGCGAAAGACACGAACGATCAAACGATTCGACGCGAGCTCGTAATTGCGGCCTACGTTTCGCCCGGTCACGCCGAGAATTCAGTCACGATTCCGATTGGCTACGGTCGGAAGAAAACCGGCCCGATCGCCGATGAATCGGGATTTAATGCCTACCTGCTGCGGACCGCGAGCAATCCGCATTTCGCAGTCGCCGATGGCAAGAACATCGAAAGCGTGCGCGTGACAAAGGTCGGAAAGAAATATCCGCTCTCGTGCACACAAGAGCATTGGAGCATCGAAGGCCGCGGCGTGGTGCGTGAAGCGACCCTGGACGGTTACCGCGAAGACAACGAGTTCGTGAAGAAATGCGGCGGGATGGATGAGCCGCAATCCGTGATGCCATCCCTCTACAGCCATCCGCCGCTGGACGCGCCCCAGCAATGGGGGATGACGGTTGATCTCAATATTTGCACCGGTTGCAGTGCGTGCGTCGTCGCATGCCAGGCCGAGAACAATGTTCCGATTGTCGGCAAGTTACAGGTCGCGCATGGACGTGTGATGCACTGGCTGCGGATCGATCGCTATTACGCCAGCGCAAAACCATTCGACGAAGACAACGGCGAATTTCCGGAAAATCCCGAGATGGTGCATCAACCGATGATGTGTCAGCACTGCGAGAACGCGCCGTGCGAAACGGTTTGTCCGGTCAACGCCACCATTCACAGCGAGGATGGGCTCAACGTCATGGCCTACAATCGCTGCGTCGGCACCCGCTATTGCGCGAACAATTGCCCGTTCAAAGTGCGCCGGTTCAATTTCTTCGATTACAACCAGCGGCCGATCGGGAAAAAGAAAATTGCCGGAGAATTCGGGATTTACCGGGAATACGTCGCGCCGTTCACCGAAAAAGGCGCGCCTGACATCACCAAAATGCAGAAAAATCCCAACGTAACCGTGCGAATGCGCGGCGTGATGGAGAAATGCACGTTTTGCGTGCAACGGATTGAGGAGGCCAAAATCGCGGCCCACGTGCGCGCCGGCACGTCGAACAACAACTTGCGGATACCGCGCGACTCGTTCACGAGCGCGTGCGCGCAAGCCTGCCCACACGAAGCGATCACTTTTGGCGACATCAAAGATCCGGAGAGCAAAGTTTCGAAAATAAAACAGCAGGACCGTAATTATCGGCTGCTCGAATATTTGAATGTTAACACCCGGACGAGCTATCTCGGGCGGATTCGGAATCCAAATCCGAAAATGCCGGACGCCGACAACATCGGCGTGGCGTGTCCGGGAGAGAAGGCATAATGGATTTTCGATTTTCGATTTTGGATTTTGGATTGCAGACGTTGGCGAACGTCGATCTTTGGCAGTCGCAACTCAGCAATCAGCAATCAGCAACTTAGGGATGAATGACTGGCCCACAGTGCAGGAAGAAGCTGCGACGACCTCGGATCGGCCGCTGGCGCGCCCGCCCTTGGTGTTGAATCGGCGCAATTTCAGTTGGATCACCGAGCGAATCTCTGGCGTGGTTGAGGATCGCGCGCCGCGCTGGTGGTGGGTCTGTTTCACCATCACCGGCACGATCGCGATGTTCGGTTTGTTCTGTCTCGGCTACCAAATTTCTACCGGGGTCGGAACTTGGGGAAATAATATTCCGGTTGGGTGGGCCTGGGATATCACCAATTTCGTTTTCTGGATCGGTATCGGACACGCCGGCACGCTCATCTCGGCCATTTTATTTTTGCTTCGGCAAAAATGGCGGACGTCGATCAATCGTTCGGCCGAAGCGATGACGCTGTTCGCGGTCATGTGCGCCGCGATTTTCCCGGGCGTGCACGTCGGCCGTGTTTGGATGGCGTGGTATCTCGCGCCTGTCTGGAACAATTACGGCATCTGGCCAAATTTCCGTAGTCCGCTGATGTGGGACGTGTTCGCGGTCTCGACCTATTTCACCGTCTCGGTTTTGTTTTGGTACACGGGACTGATTCCGGACCTGGCGACGTTGCGCGATCGCGCGACCACGAAGATTAGAAAGTTTCTCTTTGGCGTCTTCGCATGCGGTTGGCGCGGCTCCAACCGTAACTGGCGTCATTATGAAATGGCGTATCTCCTCCTGGCCGGCCTTTCCACCCCGCTGGTGCTCTCAGTCCACAGCGTGGTGTCGTTCGACTTCGCGTCGTCAATCTTGCCGACATGGCACACGACGATTTTCCCGCCCTACTTTGTCGCGGGCGCGATTTTCGGCGGTTTCGCCATGGTGCTGACGCTGCTGATTCCCGCGCGCGCGATTTTCAAACTCCACGACATCATCACGCCGCAACACATCGACAAGATGGCGAAGATCATTTTGCTGACCGGCTCGTTCGTCAGTTACGCCTACGTGATGGAATTTTTCGTAGCCTGGTATAGCGGCAACGCTTACGAGCGGTTCGCGTTTTGGAACCGCGTCCTCGGTCCCTACTGGTGGTATTGGTGGACCGGCATGTTGTTTTGCAATATTCTTTCGCCGCAGCTTTTCTGGTTCCGCTGGTGCCGGCGAAACATTCTGGTCGTTTATTTCGTCTGCATGTGCGTCAACGCCGGCATGTGGTTCGAGCGTTTCATCATCATCGTCGGTGGACTCCATCGCGATTTCATTCCGTCCTCCTGGGGCATTTTTATCCCAACCTGGGTCGACATCTGGACGTTCCTCGGCACGCTCGGGATTTTCACGTCTCTCTTCCTGTTGTTCATCCGGTTCCTGCCGATGATCGCGATGTCGGAAGTGAAAATCGTTTTGCCGGAAGCGGACGTGCACGCGCATTCGCCTAACGGACATCATCCCGTCGCCGCGGGTGGCATGGAGCGGACATGAGAACGCCCTCCGGTCATGAAGTTTACGCCATGGGCGCGGAATATCCGAGCCCAGCCGCACTTTACGAAGCCGCCAAAATGGTGCGCGATGCCGGCTTCAAACGCTGGGATGTGTTTTCGCCCTTTCCAATCCACGGAATGGACGAGGCGATGGGGCTCGGGAAATCATGGTTGAGCGCGGTCGTCCTTGCCGGTGGCATTTCCGGGTTGCTCACCGCGGTTCTCGTGGAATTTGGCCCGTCTTGGGGTCTTTACCCGCTCATTGTTCATGGAAAACCGTACGATTGGAGAACGGTACCGGCGTTTTTTCCGATCATGTTCGAGATGACGGTGCTCTTCTCTGCCTTCGCCGCCTTTTTCGCAGTCCTGATCATGAACGGATTGCCGCGGCCGCATCATCCGATTTTTAATTGGGAGCGGTTCAAACGCGTGACCAACGACGGATTTTTTCTCGTGATCGAAGCGCGCGATCCGCGCTTCACCGAACTGGAAGCGCGCGAGTTACTGGAGCGCAGTGGCGGCCAACACATCACCGTCGTGCACGAGGACTAATTATGTTGCGCGGCTTCCTTCTTATTTCTCTTTTGCTGACGATCGCGGCCGTGGCCGTGCTCGGGTTCCGTGGAGAAAAAGGCACGAATGAGCCATGGGAAATTTTTCCCGACATGGTGCGACAAATGAAAGTGCGCGCACAAGCGCCGCTGAATTTCTTTGCGGACGGCCGGGGACCGCGGATGCCGGTCAATGGAACGGTGCCGATCGGTTATGAAATGCCGAAACCTCAAACGGTCGGCGCGCCGGAGTCTCACTCCGTCGCTGGTTTCAGTGTCGGCCCCGATTACATCGACACCGGTAAAATGGGCAATAATTGGGGAACCGGAATTCCGGTTCCGGTGACGGCGGAATTGCTTCAGAGGGGGCGCGAACGGTTTAACATCACCTGCGCGATGTGTCACGGCGCGACCGCGGCCGGCAATGGCATCGCCAAACAGCACGGCCTGGCCACGGTCGTCACCTTGCAAGACGATCGCATTCGCAAAATGGCCGACGGTGAAATTTTCAACACGATCACGAACGGCAAGAACACGATGATGGCCTACGGGCCGAACATCATGGTCGCGGATCGGTGGGCGATCATTGCTTATCTCCGTGCACTGCAACGAAGCCAAGGCGCGGCGATTGTTGATGTCCCACCGGAACATCGCGCCGATTTGGAAAAGCCAGCCGAGAATAAACCGGCCGAAGCGAAACCGGGCGAGAACAAACCGCCGGCCAAACCGGAGGCGTCCAAGAAATGAGCGATCGTTTACAAAATGCGGCGCCGGAAGGCGAATTTTTCGAGACCGACCGTTTTGCCGGTTTGTCGGTGCTTCTCGGCGTGGTGGCCTTTGTCGCTTTGGCACTGTGCGGAGCGGGCGCGGCGATTGATCCGACGCAGTTCAGTTTTTCGTGGCTGTTTGCGTTCGGCTTTTTCTTCACGCTTTGCGCCGGCTGTTTTTTCTGGACGATCGTGCATTATGCTACGGACGCGGACTGGACGGTGGTTGTCCGGCGTCAGCTCGAGAACATCGCCGTGCTCGTCGCTGTCCTGGCGATCTTTTTCATCCCGATCCTGCTTTTGCGACACCATCTTTATGAGTGGATGAACGTCGCACCCGGAAAAGAGGCGACGCTCGATTCCAAGCGCGCCTACCTGAATCTCAACTTCTTCATCCTGCGCGCCGCTTTCTTCCTCGGCTTCTTCATCATCGCGTCGCAATTACTCCGGCGATTTTCGGTTCGGCAAGATAAGGACGGCAATCCGCAGTTCACCATTCGACTTCGCAAAGTCGCCTTCGCGAGCCTTCCGCTCTTCGCGCTCTGTCTGACGTTTGGCGCGTTCGACTGGCTGATGAGTCTGAACTACCGCTGGTTCTCGACCATGTTCGGCGTTTACATTTTCGCGGGCGCGGCCGGCAGTTCGATGGCGCTTCTCGTCCTCGTGATCACCGCACTCCAACGCGCCGGTTATCTCAAGAACGTGGTCACGCGCGAGCATTATCACATCATGGGGAAGTGGATGTTCGCCTTCTGCGTTTTCTGGGCCTACATCGGGTTCGGTCAATACATGCTCATCTGGTACGCGAACATGCCAGAGGAGACGCAATATTATCTAACTCGGAATACGGAATCGTGGTGGAGCCTGAGCATGCTGCTGGTAATTGGCCGCTTCTTTGGTCCGTTCGCCATTTTGCTTTTGCAATCAATCAAAAAGCATCCGCGCCAGCTTTGTTACGTGGCTGCCTGGATTTTGTTGATGCAGATGCTCGACATTTATCTCGTCGTCTTGCCGGCGCTACATGGAACCGGCGTCCATGTGAGCCTATGGGATTTCGCCGCGCTCATCGCCATCGGCGCGACGTTGGCGTTCGCTTACTTGCGCATCGTTGGAAAAACTTCGCTCTTTCCAGTCCGCGACCCGCGCCTGGTCGAATCTTTGAAATTAGTGAACTGAAATGGCCAATACCGAACAATTTCAATCGCCCGCGCCGTTTTCGACGTGGGTCGGCGTTGTCCTCTTGTTTGCGCTTTTCGGCGTAATTGTCGTGGCCGTGATCGGCCCGGGACCACGCAGCGATACTTACGAACGCATGCGGGCTGAGGAGCGCGTGAAAAAACTAAAGGACGCGCGCGATGAAGATGCCAAGGCGCTGACCAGTTACGCCTGGGTCGATAAAAACAAAGGCACGGTGCGATTGCCAATCGATCGCGCGATGGAATTAACCGTTGCCGATCTGGCAAACAAGAAACCCACGTCGGCATACGCGATCACGGCGCCGGAATCATCTGCTGCGCCAGGGGGTGTAGCCTCGGCATCGCCTGCACCGTCTGTTTCGCCGCAAGCAAGCGGAACGCCGAAACCAACTTCAGTCACAGGTCCAAATTCGCAAGCGCGTGGACAACCCGCCGCCGCCGTAAACCCGCCGGCGGTGCAACCATCAACCCAACCCGGCGCATCCGCTTCACCGAAAGCATCCGGCGCGGTGCCGACGGCATCACCTTCAACCACTCCAGGACAACAGTGAACATGTCGATCTTGCCTAACGAATGACTCCAGCCGCTGACATCCCTTTAAAAGAACCGACCATTTCGGCAGCCGCCGGCGACGCCGAACAGCTCGAGCGTGCGCGGATCGATGCGTCTACGCGCGTGCCGGTGCTGATGTTTTACGCATCGGCGATGGTTTGGTTGCTAATCGGAACGCTGCTGGCCGGATTCGTTTCGTTCAAACTGCATTCACCGGATTGGTTTTCGGACGTCAGCTTTCTGACCTGGGGCCGTCTCCGGCCGGTGCACATGAATGTGATGGTTTACGGGTGGGCGTCGATGGTCGCGATGGGAACGGCGATCTGGCTGATGGCGCGACTCTGTCGGACGACGTTGCGGCACCCGCTGATCATCGTCACTGGCATTTGGTTTTGGAACATCGGTGTAGTGATTGGCGTAATCGGAATTCTCATGGGCTACAGCACCGGCTACGACTGGCTCGAGTTTCCGCCTTATGCCGCGGTCGTCCTTTTTGTCGCTTACGCGCTGATTATTTCGTGGGCGGTGTTGATGTTCCGTTTTCGCCGCGGGGATCAGATTTATATCACGCAATGGTATTTGCTCGCCGCGTTTCTCTGGTTTCCATGGCTCTACGCTGCCGCGCAAGCAATGCTCTTCGTGGTCCCGGTCCAGGGCGTGATGCAGGCGGCGGTCAGCTGGTGGTACGCGAATAATCTCCTCTTCCTCTGGTTCGGCGCGATCGCTCTCGGGACCGCTTACTACATGATCCCGAAAGTAATCGGTCGCCCTGTTTACAGTTACCATCTCGCCACCATTGGATTTTGGACCTACGCGCTTTTTTCGAGCTGGACCGGGATGCAGCGTCTGGTCGACGGGCCATTTCCGGCGTGGATGATTACCGCGAGCATCGCGGCCACGATCCTGACCATCATTCCAGTCGCGACCGTCGGGCTCAATCACCACATGACGATGCAGGGATATTTTCCGGTGATGCGTTACAGCCCAACGCTGCGCTTCACCGTGTTCGGCGCGATGTCGTACACGGTATTCAGCGTTCTCGGGATCCTGATCTCGCTTCGCTCAACCGCGCGCTATCTGCATTTTACGGAGGCTAGCATCGCTTATTCGCACATGGGTCTGTACGCGTTTTTCACAATGATCATGTTCGGTTCGATGTATTACATCGTGCCGCGGCTGGTTGGTCGCGAATGGCGTTATGCCACACTGATCAAGCTCCATTTTTGGGCATCGGCTTACGGCGTTGGATTGATGTCGTTAATGCTATTGGTCGGCGGATTGACTCAGGGCGCTGATCAAAACGACACGTCGATGACGTTCATCGAAAGTGTGGCTAGCGTGTTGCCCTATGTGCGCGGCCGGACGGTGGCAGCGCTTTTGCTGACAGTTTCGCATTTTATTTTCGCATTCCATTTCGGGCTGATGTTGTTTGGTCTTGGCCGCACTTCGACGGTTCCGACCTTCTTGAATCCGGTCGAAGCCGAAGGATCGGAGGAGCACTTATGAAAGGACTCGTCCCGCTTTTCATCGGCCTGTTTGGAACATTCGCGTTTTCTTGGGTCGGCTTAACGGTGATTCCGAATTGGCAAATTGGCGCGCTCAATCCGCAGACGGATGAAGAGGGAACAGACGCTTACCCCACTCCGAAATCGGGCATGGCCGATCGCGGCCGGCGGATTTACGCGGCAAACGGGTGCATTTATTGCCACAGCCAGCAAATTCGTCCCGATTACGACTCCGCGGATATCGATCGTGTCCGCGACGCCGGGCCATCGCCTGGTCCGAAATGGGCTGAACGCCGGAGCGCCCCGCGCGATTATATTTTTGATCGGCCGGTAGTGCTTGGAAAGGAACGAATGGGTCCCGATCTCGCGAATATTGGCAAAGCTGCGCCAACTGAAGAAGAAAAGCCGGCGGCGGCGCCGCCCGCAAACGCTCCTGCGAATTCGCCTGCGCCTGCGCAGTCACCGCCTGCGAATCCGAGCGCGCCTAAACCGGGAACCAGTGGTTCCCCGGCCGCACCGGCTACTTCTGCCGCGCCGCCCGCTGCCGCTCTGAATCCGTCACCGGCCGCTTCGGCTTCGCCGAATCCAACCGGTCTACCGCCGGCTTATTCCGAGGCCTGGCATCATCGACATCTTTATGCCCCGCGCAGTATGAGCCCGGACAACCGGGATTCAACCATGCCGGCTTACAAATTTCTTTACGAGAAACATCCGATCAGTGGCGAGCGCTCGGCCGACGCATTGCAACTCGAGGGCCGAGACGCGCCGCCGCCAGGCTGGGAAGTTGTTCCAACCTACGAGGCCAAATGTCTCGTTGCTTATTTGATGTCGCTCGATCAATCGCATCCGCTCAAGGAAGTTAAGACAGCACCGGGCGGTGCGGCCCCGCCAGCGGGCTCGCCTCCGGCAGCGCCAGCCGGATCACCCGCGCCTGCGCCACCGAAGAAATGAACGACCAAACTCCACCTTCCACATCGCTCACCCGCCAGGGGATGGATTATGGCGAAACGTCCGACGTTCAGGAAGTGCACGCCGCGATTCAGCGCGAGAAACGCGAACCGCGCGTCGGCCTCGAGCCGCTTTCGATCTGGTTGATCGCTGTTTACGGGATCGCGATTTTCACCGGCGGCGCTTACCTCGGCCGCTACTCTGGAAATTTTTCCGGTGACGGACTCGATCCGCTCGGCGGACCGCCGCCCGCCAAAAAAGGTGGCGGTCCGCAAGGACAACAACAGCAGGCTGAACTTTCGCCGCGCGACCGCGGCAAAAAGATTTTCGCGGCCAACTGCCAGACTTGCCACCAAGCGAACGGTCTCGGTGTTCCCGGACAATATCCGCCGCTGGCCGGCTCGGAATTCACGACTGGCGGTTCGAAGCGACCGGCGATGATTGTTCTCAAAGGTTTGCAGGGTCCGGTCACGGTGAAGGGGCAGAAATTCGGCAGTGCCGTTATGCAACCGTGGGACAAAACATTGACCGATCAAAAAATTGCCGACGTTCTGACTTACGAACGGAGCGAGTGGGGGAATAGCGCCAGTCCTGTAACTGCCGAACAAATCGCGGGTTTGCGCAAAGAATTGGCGAACCATCCCAATTCGTACACTGAGCCTGATGTGTTAGCGGTCCCAGAGAACGATGAGCTTCCCGGCGGTGCGCCCGCGGGCGCACCGCCACCGAAACCAGGCGAAGCCGCGAAGCCTGGTGGCAGCCCGCCGCCGCCACCGAAATCATGACTGGGTCATCCCGAGCCCTTCGACAAGCTCAGAGCAGGCTCCGCTGTCCTGCAAAAATAGCCCAAGCCCTGAACGAAGCGCGCCAGCGCGAAGCCGAACGGGGAGCAGTCTCACCTACGAAGTTTGGATCACGCTTCGGTGCCTTGTGTGATCAATAAGCTTTTGAGAGTTCCTTCTCCCGCGACTGCGGGATCAGGATGACAGATCACGCGATCGCGTCCGCGAGCAGCTCGGCCATGTGCTTTGGCCGGATGCTGCTGAGATCGACAATTTGATGCCGGCAACTCGTGCCGGATGCAATAACGACGTCGGCTTGTTGATTGTCGATCTTGCGCAGTAAATCGGCTGCAACTTGGCGTGATAATTCGTATTTTTCGGCGAGCGCGCCGAACGCGCCGGCCATTCCGCAGCATCCAGTATCGAGCAAAGCTGCTTTGCGTCCGGGTAATCGTTCTACGAGCCGCGCCATGAAGGCCGGATTCATCAGCGACTTGGCGTGACAATGGGGATGAATCGCGACGTTCGTTTCACGATGTTGAAACAAAACCGCGTCTGGATTTTGTTCGAGCAAATCGTCGACGAATTTTTCGAAGAGGAAGCAGCGTTCCGCAATCTTCTCTGCATTGTCGATCTTCAGCTCGCGATAATCTTCCACGAACATCGACCAGCACGATGGTTCGAGGAAAATAATCGGCGGAGCCGATTGTTGAGACGTTGAGGTCCAAGCCGGACTGGCATCGTTGAGAGGTTGAGAAGACATCAAGAGATTAACATTGTGGCGGCCGGCTTTCGCCGCAGCATCGAGATTGCCCTGACTGAACGCCGGCCGGCCGCAACATTTACGGTTTTGCAGTAGTTCAACCTCGAAGCCGAGCGCTTCGAGCACTTTCAAAGCTGCGATCCCAATATTCGGCTCGTGGTAACGAACAAAGGTGTCGTCCCACAGAATCACTTTACCGCGCGGCTGATCCGCTCCGTTTCGTTGTGAATTCCCGGCGAACCAGCGGTCGAAACGCGTTTGCGCGTAATGCGGAAGGGAACGCTTTGCTGAAATTCCGAGCGCTTTCTCCATCAAACCGCGGATGGGCGCATGGTCGAGAGTTGCGTTTGCCAGCCATGGAATGGTGCAACCGATTCGGCCTAACAAATCGACATTGCTGAAAAGACGCTCCCGGAGCGGCAAACCGTCGCGCCGGTGTCGCGCATAAAGCATTTCTGCTTTGAGCAACGCAAGATTCACGTTCGATGGACATTCGGGCGTGCAGCCTTTGCAGGAGAGACAATTGCTGAGCGCGGCGTCCAGTTCCGCCGACTTCAACGGGTCGTGTCCGTTTCCGCGCAGCTCGAGCGAGCGCCGGATAATATTGGCGCGACCGCGCGTCGACATAACTTCGTCGCCAGTCGCGATGAATGTCGGGCACATGATCGGTGTATCTTTGCGGCAACCACCACACCCGTTGCATTGCTCGAGATTACCGATGAAGGATCGGTCCTTGAACGCAAAGGCGAGCCGCGGCTCGAATGGCAGCTCGATCGGTTTAACGAAGTTGTCGCGGAGGTGATTGTCGATTTTGTAGGCGAACCCAAAAATTTTTCCGGGATTGAAAATGTTTTTAGGGTCGAACGTGCGCTTGATCTCGCGCATGATATTCAGGAGCGAATCGCCGAGTTGTTCTCGCATGTACTCCGCGCGCGCGATGCCGACTCCGTGCTCGGCTGAGAGCGAACCTTTGAATTGGCGCACCAGCGCGGAAGTTTGATCGGCGACGAGGCGGAATTTTCGCAAATCGTCCGCGCTGTGGAGATCGAGAACGGGACGGACATGAAGCAAACCGCTCGCGGCGTGTCCGTAGTAACTCGCTTCCAGTCCGAGCGATTTCATGATCGATTGCAAACCGCGGACGTAATCGGGTAATTGGGCGGGACGAACTGCGGCGTCCTCAATGAAGGCGACCGGTTTCGCCGGACCGACGCAACCGGTCAGAAGCGACAGGCCGGCCTTGCGCACCGACCAAACCAAATTCATTTCGTCTGCATCGCGGCAGATTTTCGTGCGCAGGCCGAGATTTCGCGACTGCAAGATCGACAATCGCTCGGTGACGTCTTCGTAGAATTCGACGATCAAAATTGCTTCGCACGGTTGAGTGTCGAGCTCGAGCAAATCGCGCGCGGCTTGGAAATGGAGTTGTCCTTTTGTCTGATCGAGCAACGGGCGATCGATGTGCTCGATTGCGGCCGGCTTGAGATCGATCAATGCGACGGTCGCTTGCATCGCGTCGCTGACGGATGCGAAAAAGATGAGAGCGAGCCCTTTCTTGCTTGGCAGTGGCGAGATTCTGAGCTCCGCCGAAAAAATCGCGGCGAGTGTCCCTTCGCTCCCGGCCAGAATTTCATTCAAGTTGTTTGGAGCGCGCGAAAATCGCTCGATGCCATAACCGGGCCAGCGCTTAAGTAATCCGGGAGGCCAGCGGTCAGACATTTCGGCGGTGTGCGCGCGCACAAGATTGTCAATCTTGCTTCGTTCGTCGCGCAATGATTGGTGTTGCGAACCAACAGTGACTACCCGGCCGTCCGCCAAAACAATTTCGGTTGAAAGAACGTGATCGGCAGTCGTGCCGTAAACCGGAACGTGCGCACCGGAAGAATTGTTTGCGATCATGCCGCCGATGGTGGCACGCGAGCTGGTCGCGACGTCGGGGCCGAAACAAAATCCGTGTGGATTGAGAAACGCATTCAGCTGATCGAGCACGACACCGGCGCCGACGCGGACGCTGCGATTGTCGATTTTGAGATCATCGATCTTGCGATTGTGGCGCGAGAAATCGACGATTAATCCTTCGCCAACCGCGTTCCCGACCAGGCTTGTGCCGGCGCCGCGCGGTGTGACGGAAATGTTATCCTCGGCGGCGGCTCTGATAACGGCGCTCGCTTCTTGCGCGCTGGTTGGGAAGGCGACACCGAGGGGCTCGATTTGGTAAATCGAAGCGTCGGTGGCGTAAAGCTGGCGGGTGAGATTGTCGAAGCGCACATCGCAGCCGGAAGCGCGGATTCTGTGTTGAGCGGCGGCACTGGTCACTGGGACTAATTTACCACAAGAACGATGGCCTGAGGGAGCGATGGCAAATGAAATGCTATGATTTTGGTCCGGCGGTGAACATTACCTGAAAAGCAAGATTCGTTACAACGGGCAAGAATATTCCAGCCCGGCAGAATTGCCGCCTGAGGTCCGCATCGCTTACGAAAAAGCGTTGCACGACGGCGCGGTGAAGAAAAGGTTCGTGTTTAACGGGGAACAGTTTGCCAATGAAGACGCGATGCCGGCGGACATTCGAAAGCTGTGCGATGACGTGATGGGCGTGATCGAGAACAATGGCGAGGTGACAATTCCAAATGGGAAAAGATCCGAGCCGCTTCTAACCAAGCGAGAGCTAGCGGTCGTCGCCCTGTGTGCCGGCGGAATTGTTGCGCTAATTCTGGCGCGGCTGGCAATGAGCTAGACTGGCCGCCTTCGATCCGGGCCGAACTGGCATTAAAGCTACGGCGTGCCAGGGCGCCTTTCCCCTACAACAATGCCATCTGCAGTTCCGCTGCAGGAGTTTCGGCGAAACGCACTCCAACTCCGATCAGACGTACTTTTTTGCCGGTGCGCGCAAAAGCTTCCGTCAGCAAAGCGCGGAATCCAGCGAGAGAGGGCTCCAAACCAGCGCGTTCCGCCGTGGTCCGGCTGAAATCGGCAAATTTCAGTTTCACGAAAATCTTGTTCACCCGCCGACTGGTTTCTTTTTGGGCCAGATCGGCCATGAGCTCCTGATAAAGTTCGGCCAGGCGCTCCTCGCATTGTTCCAGCGTCTCGAGATCGCTCGGAAAAGTTTCTTCGGTGCTGAGCGATTTCCGCGGCCGGTCCGGTTCGACCGGTCGATCGTCAATTCCGCGACAAAGATCGAAGAGCTCGCTCCCAAATTTGCCGAAAAGATCGACCAGGTCCGGACGTGAGAAACGCTGAAGTTCTCCGCACGTTTTCACGCCCAGTTCCTCCAATCTCCGTTCGGTTTTTTCGCCGATGCCCCAGATCTCGCGCACAGGTAAATCTTGCATGAAACCCGGGACTTCGGCCGCAGCCACTTCCAACTGCCCATTGGGTTTTCGCATCGCGCTGGCGATTTTTGCGATCAACTTGTTTGGCCCGATGCCGGCCGACGAAGTCAGTTTCGTTTTTTGAAAAATCAAATCGCGAATCACCTGGGCAAGCGGTCCGGGCGCGCCCGGATGCGCGGTCACGTCGAGATAAGCTTCATCGAGCGAAAGTGGCTCCACCAATGGACTGAAGCGGTGCAGGATTTCCCGGACGACGGCGGCTTCGCGCCGATAAACATCGAAGCGCGTGGGCAACACGATCAAATTCGGACAACGTTGCAGTGCCATGAAGGTTGGCATTGCCGAGTGCACGCCAAATTTGCGCGCTTCGTAATTGCATGTGGTCAGGACGCCGCGGCGATCGCGCGCGCCACCGACCCCAACCGGTTTTCCACGCAAAGCCGGCCGGTCGCGCACTTCGATCGCCGCGTAAAAGCAGTCCATGTCGAGATGAATGATCGCGCGGGATGTGGCATCCGTGGTCACGCGCCAAGGTAGCTTCAAAACATGGCAATCTCATGTGGGCTGCGCTCAGGTTTGGATTGACGGGAAAAATTGGAATCGATAAAAGGATTTGGCTCCCACCTGCAGGCCATGTCTCTCATCCCGAGCGAATCGTACAGTTTCCCCGATCATTTTACGCGTACGGTTGTTCCTTCACGCAAACCGAAGAATGAGGCGGCCGAACCGGTTCCGCTCGAGACAAGGCGAAAAAGGTCTGCAGTTGTGCCACTTCCTGATCCGGAAGTGCGGCCGCCCACAGCTCCGCAGATAAATCCTGAACCGATCCGCAGCAAAATACCTGTTGCGGTGCCGAATCCCGCGCTGCGTCGAGTGAGCGCGCCACCGCGACGGATCCCAGACGCACCAGTCAGGAAAATGCCGCTTCCGCCAACTTTGAAACCAAAAGTTTGCTGGAACACACGCGCGCCGGCAATGGATCATCCTTCGCTGACTTCAGAAAACGGCACTGCGTCTGTGGCGCCAATTATGGCGGCGCGAAACTTAATTTCAATGAATCCGACCAGAGTCGCGCGTTCGGCGCGCGTCATGCCACCGCCTCAAGCGAGCGTGGTTCAGAATTTCGCTCCGGGGCCCCTGCTGGAACCGATTGCGCCGGCTTCCAATCCGCAAGCAGACTTTTTCGCGACGCTTGCGCGAACCCGCGAGATCGCGATGCTTGCGCAAACCCGCGAGACCGCTTGGTCGAACCAGCGGCAGAAGATGAAATTCCGTCGATTTATTGTCTGCGAAAGCGCGGCCCTGGGCGCCCTGCTGGCACTCGCGATTATTGGATTGTCGTTTCATCCCACTAATGCCGCTGTGGTTTGGATCATAAATATTTCTGCGATTGCTTCGGCGGTTACCGCTGCCCTGATTCCAATCATCTTTTACGCGCTTACGCCAGCGCTGCCGGAGATCGAGCGCTAGCCACTCGACGCCGCTCTCGCAAGATCGACCTCTAACCGGCAGGATTGCCTTTTCGCGGAATTTACGCCATGACGGTCAGCGAATATGAAGCAGGCGGTAACGCGAGTCTTCATGGTGCGCCATGGCGCGACCGTATTGAGCGCTGAAGATCGCTTTGCCGGCGCGACGGACGTAGCGCTGTCCGACGAAGGCCGCGAGCAAACCCGCCGTCTGGCCGATCGTCTCAGTCACGAAAAAATCATGGCTATCTATGCGTCGCCCTTGGGCCGCACCGTCGAAACGGCAAGCATTCTGGCGGCGCCGCACAAACTCGAGGTTCAGACGCGTGACGGGTTTCGTGAAATTAACCACGGACGCTGGGAGCAAATGACGCGTCGCGAAGTGGAAGAGAAGTTTCCCGAGGAAGCGGCCGAATGGGAAAAGGACCCGTACACTTTTGCGCCGCTCGGCGGCGAAAGTGGTTTGGCCGTGACCGCCCGGGCACTTCCGGCGCTGATCGAGCTCGTCCGAGATCATCCGGGCGAAAATATTCTGGTGGTGTCGCACAAGGCGACTATTCGGCTGCTACTGAGCTCGCTGCTCGGGTTCGATCCGCGCCGTTATCGCGACAATCTCGATCAGAAACCGGCTGCTCTGAACATTGTCGATTTTCGCGATGCCACGCGGGCGCGCTTAACTTTATTCAACGATACTTCGCATTACGATAAGGACGGAAGCGCGATTCCCGAAATTCCGGAATCGCGTCTGTCGAAATGGTGGAATGCGCGCGGCGCGTAGCGCATTCGATGGGCTCACACGTTCTCTGTTTGCTTTCTTCGGTCGAGAAGCTTGCTCTTAAGTTCCGCGATTACTGCTTCGGACTGTTTCTGACCGATCAGGTCGTCCATTTCACGAGGATCTTTTTTGACATCGAACAAGCGATACGGCTCGCCATCGCGGTTCAGCATCAGTTTCCAGTCGCGATCGAGATACATCATTTCGAGTGCGAATTCTGAAATGGCAAACTGCCGGCGCTCGATGTTTGGATCTTGAAAGAGGGGAGCCAATGACTGCGCGAAGTGGGTATAACTGATTTTTGCTCCGGCGAAGTCGGTCAAAGTCGGGCCCGCGTCAAACAATTCGACTGGAGATTCGATTATTTTTCCAGCGAGCGACGATCCTTTCAGTTCCGGCTTTCGCACGATCAACGGAATGCGCACCGCGGGATTCAAAAAATTCGATTTATGGATCAAATCGTAATCGCCGTTCATCTCCCCGTGGTCGGAAGTGAACAAGATGATAGTCCTGTCCCATTCTCCTCGGGTTTCAATCTCCTTGAGAATTTTTCCGATCTGATCGTCGATCAAGGTCACTTTTCCTGCGTAACTGGCGCGCAGCTCTCGCGCATTGCCGATCCTGCCTGGCGATTCAGCGAACTTTTGATCTAGTTCTCCCTTGGGACCGTGATCTCGAACTCGAGGTCGTTTGACCGGGTCCGGCATGTGGTCCGGGCGGTAGATACTGGCGTAAGGCTCCGGTGTGTCCCATGGCTCATGGGGTCCGCCGAAACTGACCCAGCAGAACCACGGTTGCGGTCGATTGTAATTGTGAAGGTAATTTTTCGCCTGCTGACCGACATAAACATCGTAATACTCCGCCAACGGAAGTGGCGACGGCCGAACCAGCGTCTTATTTTTTCCAACGCGTTCATTGATATCTTTCCGAAACGCCTCGAGCAGGCCTAACGACTCCCAACGCGCCGTCATATGACAAATGGTGTCGACGCTGGCGCGCGGTCCCCTGATTTCATCGACATCGTCGAGGCCGTAAGAATTCAGAACGTGCTCAAAGTTGCGGATGTCCGGCCCGCGCCGATGCAAGGCTGCTTTTCCGAACAAGCTCGTTCGGTAGCCCTCATTGCGGATTGCAGCCATCCAAGTCGGGGTTCCTTCCGGCAATTCGAATGGGCAATTATCCCAGACGCCGGTGTTATGAGGATAACGCCCGGTCGCGAGTGAGACCCGTGCTGGAAGGCAGACCGGCGAATTAGTTACGCAATTCGAAAATCGAACGCCCTCGTTCGCGATCCGATCGATATTTGGAGTTTTGACCCAGTTTCCAGTGCAGCCCAAGGCGTCGGCGCGGAGCTGGTCGCACATGATAAATAAGATGTTGGGCCTAGTCTTCATCGACGGGCGCCTGATTTGAAAAGCGACCGGAAACGGTCACGCCAATTGCGCCGCGCGTAAATAGCGTCCGCCAATTTTCGAAAAGAAAGGTAGGATTGAGACGCGTAGAGCTGGTGCAGATCGCAGTAAGAGCCCGACTCGGTCCTGATATCCAATCGCAGCGGCGATGCAGTTTCCGGGCGCCCGAATGCTGCCATCAACCGATGGTTGGATGCTTCGAAGCGATTGCGCAGTCGCGCGAGATCTGCGTCGCTCAGAAGACTGCGAGTTTCGCGAAGCCTGAGCCGCCGCGAAGCTTTTTCACTTGCCGCTCGGCGACGCAGAAAATCCGAGTAATCAATTGGCGTTTTCAGATCGAGCAGATAGGCCAGCTCGTAAACATTGAGCGATACCTGAGCGCGGTCGATGTCGATCAAATCGGGAATGGTTTCAAGTCCGGCAGCAGCGATGAAGGCGCCGAACACATCGGAGGCGGCTTCATCATAGAACACGATCTTGCAATTTCCGAAGGCAGCGCGCCACGCCTCGTAATGAGCGAACCAATCGGGACGGCACAACCGTTCGCCGTCCGTGTCACAAAGGCGGGCGACGAAGGTGCTGATGTCTTCGTGGATCTCGTTCACCTTCACCATCTGATTGAAGTAGGAATCGATCCAACGATCTTGTCGCCGCACAAAAAGGACAACCACGCACGGCACAGTTTTCGGGAGCAGATCGTGAAGCCGGCGCGCGTGATTTGGTCGAAAATTCTCGGCTGAGAGCACGACTGATTCCGAATCCGGCCGCCAATCTTGGAGGAGTTCGGTCACAAGCCGGGCTGGGTCCAGCGCGCTGACATCGATTTGCGGGAAAGCACGCTGGAACGTGAGCGACGGCCGTCGACTCAAGGCTGTCGCCAAAAGTTTCGCGTTGCCCGCCATTTCGGCGACAACAGGAAGAACGGGCAGGTAAATACCGTGTTTTCGCAGATGGCTCGGGTCAGCACGGAGCCGGCGTTGAAGATAAGTCGAGGCCGTCTTGGGAGCGCCGACGTGAAGAACAATCCGCGGACTGTTCGCCGTCGCCATCACAGCGGGACCTTCACTGCCTTGACCAGTTTGCCCTTCTCGTATCGGTGGAGGTAGCCTTTTTCGAGAGAAGCAGCATTTGGTGGCAACGGCTCATAGGAATGCCAGATCCGAATCGAGCCGCTGATTAACTCGCCGAAGGCTCGATAATTAAAACTTGGAGACAACGTGTAGGGATTGAAACCCTGAAGCTCTATCGCCAGCGAAAGATACGTTTGGTCGCTCCAGACTTGGTCGCGATACTTTTTCGCCAAGGCCAGGGTCGATTTGAACACGGCTTGCACGTCCGGTCGACGCGGTGCACAAAAGATCACTCCCGAATTGTAAATGATTTGGCCTAGTGGTGTGACTCCCTCTTTTAACATGACTTGGCGGAAGTCCCGAAAATCTGCGAGCGAGTAATGAGGCGCGGGCACCATTGCAATTCCGTGGTTCTCAGCTTTTTCAAATCCGAGCGATACATCGCCGATCACGCGCGTATCGGCATCCAGGAGCAAGGCCGTCTCTATTTGCTCCGGGAGACAAAGGAAGAGCTCGGTTTTCCGCGCCTTGCCCGAAAGCTGCGAATCGTGTCGCACAACTTCTATGCCCGCCGGTAAACGGCCGACATCGGTCGCAGTATCGGTGATCAGGAATATCGGATACGGCGGTAGCCGGCTTTCGCGAACGCAATGGGTCACCAGATCGATGTATTTGGCGCCCCAACCGAAAAAGATGATCGCGCGGTTGTTCTTCATCGACATCCGGAAATTGCCGGCAGCGGAGGATATTGCTCATCAGCGTTCGCCGTGGCAAGTGTCGGGGTGGCCAATTTCGCCCCATTAGTAATCGGTGCGACCGGTGGCTCCGGAACGCGTGTGATCGCGCGCATCGCCAAGCTCGCAGGTTATAATCTCGGGACCAAACTGAATTCGGCGGAAGACTCGCTCGCATTTTATTCGTTTCACGAGACGTGGATTAATCCGTTCGTCTCCGCGAGGCGTCGTGGACAGGCATTGACGCCTTGGCAGTCGGCCCGGATGAAAGAAGATTTTCACGCGGCTTTGGCGAGTCATATTCCCGAAGCCGAGCGACGCGGAGCACGTTGGGGCTGGAAAACGCCGCGCAGCATTTACCTGCTCTCTTTTTTGCATGCGCAATTCGCGCAATTAAAATTCATCCATGTTATGCGCGACGGTCGCGACATGGCGCTTTCCCAGAACCAAAATCAGCTTCGCAAACATGGACGCGCCGTGCTGAGCTGGCGCGACCGCGTGTTTGGTTCGATGCCGGAGCGCTCGGTATTGCTATGGGAGAAGGTCAATTCTCAGGCGGCCGATTACGGCGAGACCGGCCTTCGCGAAAGCTATCTCCGTGTTCGCTTTGAAGATCTTTGCGCCAAACCTTTGAAGACGACCGCCCAGATTCTCAACTTTCTGGAAGCGGCGGTTGATCCCGAACCGATCACGCGGGCGGAAATAACACCACCGAGAAGTCTCGGCCGTTGGAAGACTTGTTCCCCGGCGATTATTGGCAAGCTGGAAGCAACGGCGGCGACTTCGCTGCACCGGTTCGGGTATCTGGAGTAGCGAAGACTGCCCGAACCCGATCCGGATCCGCTACGACCAACCCTCGCCGCAGCCAGTCCGTTTCGCCTTTCGGACGAATCCGTCCGACGGCGGACGGGTGGCGGACAAGATCGACCCGCCTCCGCCAGGCTACGGCGTGGCAGGCCCGCCTTCGCCAAATGCCAGTCCGGCTCGGACCTACGGCGCGGCAAGTAATCAATCAAATTCGGACTTTGCAATCAGGCTTTCTCTTTCAATATTGAGAGGCTAACTTTTTCTCGAATGGACGCTTCCACTTCTCTTCCCGCAGCCGCGGGACATCACCACCCACACACGCACGCCGGGGAACACGAACACCATGAGCTCGGTTGGTGGCGTAAATACATTTTCTCGACCGACCACAAAGTCATTGGGATCCAGTACGGGCTTTGCGGTCTGGTTTTTCTCTTTTTCGGCTTTTCCCTGATGATGATCATGCGCTGGCAGTTGGCGTATCCCGGTCAGGCGTTACCGGTAATTGGGAAGTGGCTGCCGTATTTCTTTGGGCCCAACACCATGCCCGACGGCAAAATGACGCCCGAGTTTTACAATTCGCTGGGCGCGATGCACGGCACCATCATGATTTTCTTGGGCGTCGTGCCGGTGGCGTTCGCTGCGTTTGGAAATTTCGTCGTGCCGCTCCAAATCGGCGCGCCGGACATGACCTTTCCGAAGGTGAACGCCGCCAGTTTCTGGGCGTTCGGCGTCGGCGGAGTGATCATGTTGACCAGCTTTTTTGTTCCCGGCGGCGCGGCGAAAGGCGGGTGGACTTCTTATGTGCCGCTTTCGGATATCGCGGACAAAGGCCCGGGGTTCCATCCGTTTCTCAACGGGCAAACGCTGTGGCTCGTCGGATTCATTTTCCTGATCACGTCGTCGCTGCTGGGTGCGGTAAATTTCATCACCACCATCATTCAACTGCGCGCCAAAGGCCTGACCTGGATGCGCCTGCCATTTTTCGTCTGGGCCCAGTTTGTCACTGCGTTCTTATTGCTGCTCGCGTTTCCGCCGCTTGAGGCTGCGATCGTCATGCAACTAATGGATCGGACCGCGGCGACGAGCTTCTTCCTGCCCGCCGGAATGATCGTCAACGGCGCGCCGCTGCACATCAGCGGCGGCGGCAGTCCAATTCTATGGCAACACCTGTTCTGGTTCCTTGGGCATCCCGAAGTTTACGTGTTGATTCTGCCCGCGTTCGGAATTGTCGCTGAAATTCTTGCTAACAACTCGCGCAAGCCGCTCTGGGGTTACAAATCGCTCGTTTTCTCGGTGCTCGTGATCGGCTTTTTGTCGTTCATCGTTTGGGCGCACCACATGTGGCTCACCGGCATGGGCTCGACCGTGAGCGCGTTTTTCCAAACCACCACGCTGCTCATTTCGATTCCATCGGTCATCATCCTTAGCGCCTTTTTCATTTCGCTCTGGGGCGGATCAATCCGGTTCACGGTACCGATGTTATGGGCAACCGCGTTCCTTCCCATGTTCGGCATTGGCGGACTGACGGGTATACCGTTGGCGTTTAATTCAGCCGACCTCTACCTGCACGATACCTATTACATCATTGCGCATTTCCATTACATCGTCGCGCCGGGCACGATCTTCGGACTCTTCGCCGGGATCTATTATTGGTTCCCGAAGGCAACTGGCCGCACCATGAACGAATTCTGGGGCAAAGTGCATTTCTGGCCGTCGCTTATCTGCATGAACGTGATTTTTCTGCCGATGTTTTTACAGGGAATGCTCGGCATGCACCGCCGCTGGTACGATGGCGGCCAGGGCTGGACCCTTTCCGGCGAACACATTTGGGGCCTGACCGGCTTTCAATGGAACACGCCGATCTCGTGGGCGGCGTGGATCATGGGTCTGGCGCAAATTCCATTCATCATCAATTTCTTTTGGAGCATCAAGCACGGTAAAAAAGTGAACGACAATCCGTGGGAAGCCACCACGCTGGAGTGGACCGCGCCTTCACCGCCGCCGCACGGAAACTTCGTCATCACTCCGGTTGCTTACCGCGGGCCCTACGAATACAGCCTGCCCGGTCGCGAAAAAGATTTCACCATGCAGAACGAACCGGTCGAGCCGGCCGAGCGATCCCGGCGAGCGGCCGAACCGGCATTGGCCCATTAGCGAATGGAAATTCCGTACACAATCTCCACTCGACCGGACACCGGTCTGTGGAACGCGAAGATCGGCATCTGGTTGTTTCTCGCGTCCGAAGTGATGCTCTTCGGCGGACTTTTTTCCGCCTACATTTTCCTTCGGCTCGATGCGCAGCCGGGCGAGTGGCCGCACGGACTTCTCAACGTCCCCGTCGGGACGATGAATACGGCGATCCTGATCATGTCATCGGTCACGGTCGTTCTGGCGTGGGCCGCGCTAAAGATGCGCCGGTACAACGCCTACTGGTGGTACATGCTCGCCACCATCATGTGCGGCGTCATCTTTCTTTTCGTAAAGCTTTATTACGAATGGCCGCAGAAGTTTGAGCATTATGGTGTTTTCCTCAAACCAAGCGCGCTCGAAAAATATGAGCAGTATCTCGGCAACAATCGGCGGACGGAAAAAGGGATGGAGCCGCGGATCGAGATCAGCGGCCACTTGCACAATCCGGAAGCGATTAAGGATCCGAGCATCAAGGAATACGAAATCGGGCTCGATCCGGTCTTCGTGGATCCCAACAACCCAACGAACGACCGTCCACACTTTCTTTACGTTCCGCCAACCGACCACATCGCGAAGATCGAGAAGGAAGACGTTGAGCGCATTGATTCGTTCGGCCCGTGGCACAGCGCATATTTCGCGAGTTACTTCACCATTACCGGATTGCATGGGGCGCATGTGCTCGCCGGCGTCCTGGTTTTCATTTACATGTGGCTGCCGGTCAGTAAAAAACTTTACCAACGCAATCCGGAGCATCTGGCTAATCGGGTCGAGGTCTGCGGACTCTTCTGGCACTTTGTCGATCTTGTCTGGATTTTCGTCTTCCCACTTTTTTATTTGCTCTAAGCCATGAACAACCCACCTGACATTTCCCAAGACCCGGCCGAGCACGAGGAATACGCGCATAACGTCCAAAAACACGTGAGAGGATATCTCACCGTCGGCGCGCTTTTGCTCGCGTTTACCGGGATCACCGTCGCGCTTTCCTATGTCGATTTCGGCACCCGCAAAGCCAATATTGGTGTCGCTATGCTGGTGGCCACGCTAAAAGCCGGACTGGTCGCTGCCATTTTTATGCATTTGGCCGCGGAAAAGCGCCTGATCTATCGCGTGCTCATTTTTACCGGGCTTTTTGTGCTCGCACTTTTCTGGCTTACATTTTTGGCCTGGTACAACCCCGTCGTCCGTTAAATGTCACTCAAAGCGTTCCATATCGTCTTCGTGATCTTTTCAACGCTGCTTGCGTTGGGTGTGGGCGGCTGGTGTATTTGGGTGAATCTGGTCGAGGACGCGCCGGTGTATCTCGCCGGCGCAATCGCTTCGTTTGCCTGCGCGCTTGCGCTCGTCGTCTACGGCGTCTGGTTTTATCGAAAAATGAAACAGCTTCGCATCCTCACATGAAAAGATTAACGCCCGTCCGGCTCGGACTAGCGATCTTGTCGTTAACAACGTTGCTCGTCGCGCAGCAAGCAAGCGCATGTCCGTTTTGTTACGGCGCGAAAGACGGCAAATCGACTGAGCACATGGCGGTGGCTATTTGGTTTCTTTTCGGCGCTGTGATGTCGGTAATGGGTGGGATTGGCGCATTCAGCTTCAAGATTTGGCGGCATGGCCGGATGCCACTCGAACCGCATCAGGAAATCAACGAAGAAGATTTGGACAAATTCGATGAGTAGCCTCGCGCTCATTAACGAATTTCTTGGCCAGCCGCCAAACGCCTCCGAGCATGGCTACCAGATCGATCACATTCTGGAATTCGCCCACTGGTTCATGGGCGCGTTGTTCTTTGGATGGTCGGCCTTTTTTGTTTTTGTGCTGATCCGATTCCGCCGGAGCCGCCAACCGAAGGCCGATCATGCAGGTGTTCGCAGCGGAATTTCCACCCACCTCGAATTTTCGGTCGTTTTGATCGAGGCGGTGCTGCTGATCGGGTTCGCCATTCCACTTTGGGCGAAGCGGGTGAATGAATTTCCACCGACCCAGGACGCGATTCTGGTTCACGTGGTTGGTCAGCAGTTCAACTGGACTTTCCACATGCCTGGCCCCGACGGCCAGTTCGGGCGACGTGAGATCGATTTAGTGACGAATTCGAATCCGCTCGGCATCGATCCAAACGATCCGGCCGGCAAAGATGACATTGTGGTGCTCGGCGAATTGCATGTTCCCGTCAATCGCCCCGTCATCATTGAGCTTTCTTCAAAAGATGTGATCCACAATTTTTGCTTGCCGCACATGCGCATAGCGGCGGACGCGATCCCCGGCTCGCTCATCCCGATGTGGTTTAAACCGATCAAGGCCGGCAATTATGAAGTGGTTTGCGGTCAGCTCTGCGGACTCGGTCATTACGGAATGAAAGGAATGGTCGTCGTCGATGAACCGGCTGAATACCAAACCTGGTTAAAAGAACGCGCCGAATTGGCCGGAACGCAGAACGCGCCTTCAGCCGCACCTGCGCCGGGCCAACAGCCGCCCGGCGGCGCGCCGAAAACGGAAAATCCCGCCGAGCAACCGCAAAACAAACCCGCCGCGCCACCGACCTCGCCAAGTCCTGGCGGTTAACCTTACGCTTTGTCCGGGGCGCGTGCGCTCCCCAGATTTGAGCTTTTCATCTGCGCAATCCGCGTAATCCGCGGTTAATTTGTGAAATGACGCGTCCCGCGAGATCGACAATGTGGCTCAATCGCTTCGCCTGGTTCGCTGCGTTCGCGACGCTACTGCTGATTTGCAGCGGCGGAATGGTAACGAGCAAAGGCGTCGGTCTCGCTGTGCCGGATTGGCCGACCACCTTCGGCTACAACATGTTCTTGTTTCCGGTCTCAAAATGGATCGGCGGTGTTCTGTTCGAGCACACTCATCGCCTGATCGCATCGACGGTCGGATTCCTCACCATCATTCTCGCGCTCTGGCTCTGGCGAGTCGAAGACCGCCCGGCCGTCAAGACACTTGGCCTGATCGCTGTCGCCGGCGTCATTCTTCAGGGGATCCTCGGCGGGCTGCGCGTCACCATGCTGAAAGACCAAATCGGAATCTTTCACGCCTGCCTCGCTCAAGCATTCCTCGGCTTGATCGTGCTCATCGCGATTGTGACCGCGAACTTCTGGCGATCGCTTGCGCCAGATGTCGGTTTGAGAAAAATCGCGCCGATCAAAACACTCGCGCTCGCGACCACAATCGCGATCTACGTGCAGCTCGCGTTGGGCGCGACCATGCGGCACCAGCACAAAGATTTGGCGATCCTTGATTTTCCGACCGCGAATGGCGGGTGGATTCCAGATACTAGCGCGGCGGCGCTCACAAAAATCAATGCCTGGCGCGACGCGCGCGCACTTTCCGATGTTGATGCATTTCAAATCTGGTTGCAAATGGCGCATCGCTTTCTCGCAGTGTTGATCGGCGTCGGCGTGATCACGTTTGCGACGCGGATTTGGCAAGTCCAAAATGCTTCGCGAGTCCCGGTTCTTTCAGGGTTGTCGATCTGGTGGGTCGTTATGTTTTTTCTCCAGTTCACCCTCGGAGCGTGGACCGTCTGGAGTAATAAAGCGGCCGATATCGCGACCGCGCATGTCGCCGTTGGCGCGGTCATGTTATCGTTTGGCGTGACCGCATGGGCGCTTTGCTCGCGAATCTTACAACCTGCCACTCAATGAAATCTGCGACATTTGAAACTACTCCGGCGGAGACTGGGAAATCGCACTCCCGGGTAGTTCGTGATCTGGTCGAACTGGTTAAAGCGCGGCTCACGTTGCTGGTTTTACTTACGACAGCGGTCGGCTTTTATCTCGGCGCCGAAGGACCGATCAACTTCGTGTCCCTGTTGCACACGGTTTTCGGAACGGCGGCTGCGGCAGCCGGCGCAGCCGCGCTCAATCAGTGGTGGGAGCACAACCTGGATGCCTTGATGCAGCGAACGCGATCGCGTCCGGTCTCAGCGGGGCGAATGCGGCCGCGGGACGCTGTCATTCTCGGTAGCGCATTGTCGATCTTCGGCGTGGCCTATCTCGCCTTCGTCTGCAATGCGCTCAGCGCTGCCCTCGCCGCGATCACGATCATCATTTACATCTTCGCCTATACGCCCTTGAAACGCGTGAGCACCTTCAACACTGCGCTCGGTGCGGTCCCCGGTGCATTGCCGCCGATGATCGGTTGGGCGGCGGCGCGGGGCACGTTGAACGCGGGCGCGTGGACGCTTTTCGCGATTCTGTTTTTTTGGCAGCTACCGCATTTTTTCGCGATCGCGTGGATGTATCGCGACGATTATGCCCGCGCCGGTTTCCAAATGATCTCGAGTGATGATCGCACTGGTGAACGGAGCGCCAGCCAAAGTGTCTTCTTCTGCATGCTCCTTTTTGTCGTTGCCGGTTTGCCTGCGTTTCTTGGGATAGCCACGGTTTTTTATCTTTTGGCGGAGCTGATCCTCGGTGCCGTGTTTGTCGCCGTAGCGATGCGATTTTTGAAAACGCGCGCGCGGGCGGATGCGCGACGGTTATTTATTACCTCGATTATCTACCTGCCACTGTTGCTCGGCGCCCTGGTGTTGAGTAAAGCATGAACGCGAGCACGACCACTTTAGATAGCCAGTCATCGAGAACTGCGACGGTTTGGAAGACCGTCCTAATCGCGATTCCAATTCTCACGCTGGCGCTCTTGCTTTGGTTGCGACAGCTGGAAGTGACTGCGCTTCGCCAGCGCACGATTTCTTCTTACGGAACGGTTCCCGAATTTGTCCTGGTGAACCAAGGCGGACAAAATTTCGGTTCGGCTCAATTGCGCGGCAAAATCTGGATCGCCGACTTCATTTACACCACTTGCCCCGGACCGTGCCCCATGATCAGCAGTCGAATGAGTGAATTGCAGAAGCCGCTCGAAAAAACGGACGTCCATCTCGTCTCGTTTTCGGTGGATCCGGCGAAAGACACCCCGCAAGTTTTGCGCGGCTACGCCGAGAAATTGCGGGCCGAGCCCGGCCGCTGGGATTTTCTGACCGGCCCGCAATCGACGATTTACAATTTATCGCGCAACGGGTTCAAGCTTGCGATCTCGGACGGCGGCGGAGAGAAAGGAATTCCAGTCCACAGCACGCGAATGATTTTAGTGGATCGGCATGGCGCGATCCGCGGTTATTACGACGCGGCTGAAGCCGACGCGGTCACGAAATTGGTCGCCGACACGACTCATCTCCTGCGCGAGCAGCCGAAATAAGAAAAGCGAACGCGGTTGCCGGTTGTCCTCAAACCAACTGACAATTTTGTAATTGTTGATCACGCCGGTTGAGCCACGCCTTTCGTCATAATGCAGGTTTGAGACGCATGGCGGAGGAGTTCATCAGAAAAAGGGATGCCAGGAACAAGGCGGAGACGGCAGTAATAGACTGCGCGGCCCTATGTCACTCATTCGTGACAATTTCCTGGTTTGCCGTCCGGCTAGGCCTGCCTCAACCGACCGGTTCCGGACCGGCGGTGGGACCTTCGTCGCAGACCATTCGCAAGTACTCGCGGTAATCGCCGCTTGGCAGTTGATCGATGATTTTCGCGAGATTCGATTGGGTGATGAATTTCATCCGCAACGCAACTTCTTCAAGACATGCGACTTTAAGTCCCTGTCGATGTTCGATCGTGGCGATGTAATTGCCGGCTTCGAGCAGACTCGTTTGCGTGCCGGTATCGAGCCAGGCCATCCCGCGGCTGAGCAATTTCACATGGAGCTTGTTTTTCTTAAGGTAGAGCAAATTTAAGTCGGTGATTTCGAGCTCGCCGCGTGCGGACGGGCGCAACGTTTTGCAAAGATCGACAACCTGATCGTCGTAAACATAAAGACCCGGCACCGCAAAATGTGTTTTCGGATGCTTCGGTTTTTCTTCGAGACTGATCGCGCGACCATTGCGGTCGAACTCGACCACACCATAACGTTCCGGGTCGCGCACCTGATAACCGAAAATGCATGCTCCGCTCTTGATCGCGAGCGCTTCACGGAAAAAATCAAGTTTCCCGTAGAAGATGTTGTCGCCCAGAATCAGGCACGCGCCGGAGTCGCCAATGAATTTGCCGCCGATCAAAAAAGCCTCGGCGATGCCGTTTGGTTTCGCCTGTTCTGCATATTGGATCTTGATTCCGAGCTGGGAACCGTCGCCCAGGAAATCCTGCAGCATTGGCACATCTTTCGGCGTGGAAATGATCAGGACATCGCGCTGGCCGCCGAGCATGAGGGTCGCGAGCGGATAACAGATCATCGGTTTGTCGTAAACTGGGAGCAGTTGTTTGCACACGATCTTGGTGATCGGAAAAAGTCGGCTGCCGGCGCCGCCCGCAAGAATGATGGCCTTCTTTGTCATGCTTCTGTCATGTCGAGCGAAGTCGGGACATCTCTAGATATTTCCGACCTCGGAAATAGGGACAGATTCCTCGACTACGCTCGGAATGACAAAGAAAAACTAGGAAAACCGCACATCTTTGCCCGGATCCATCTCAAAATCCAGGTTGAGCGAATCGGCCGTGTTCGGTTTGATAATTTCTTCCATGAACTTCACAAAAATGGGGTCCTCTCGAAATATCGCGAACTTGTCCATCGATTCGAAATCGATCGCGATGAAAAAGGGCCACTGCAACTCCGGATCGACGCGCTTTCCGCATTTGATATTCAGCACCTCCGGAATCTTCAAGAGCTGCATTCGAGTGTTCATCATCATCTCCTCGACGCGAGCGGGAGTTACCTCGGGCTTGAGTTTATAAAGGACGACGTGGTGAATCATGGAAGGCTAAAGGTATTAGGCGGTCTCGGCAGACCGCGCAAGTGGTAATCGGGCGATCTCAGAAGCAAAAATATCGATGGACGATTCCGGCTTAAACAACTCTAAAATGGCGACCGTGGAGGCCATCAATAAGCATCGCGATCTTTGGGTAGCAAGCGCCCTTGCCCTGGTCACACTGCTCCTTTTCTATTTTTCGACTAAGGCGACGCAGTGGCATTTTGATTATACCTCGCGCATCGCTTCGGCCCTTTTGCAAGGCGATCTCGGCCTTCGCCAACCGGCGCCGTCCTGGCTCAACGAAATGGTTCCGGCCAACGGCAGATATTACTCTGTATTTCCGCTAGGCGCGGTTCTGAGCATGATGCCGGTCGCCGTCTTACAAAAAACAAGACTGATCCACGATTTTCCGGGCCGCGCTCTGGCCGCATTGATCGCAGCCCTCTCCGTCTGGTTTCTGTTTCGTTTGTCGGTGATCGGAACCAAATCGCTGCCAAAACGAATTTTACTTTCGCTGGTTCTGATTTTTGGGACGTGGACCTGGTGCAATCTCGGCTTCGGCGGCGCCTGGCAAATTGCGCTTGGCCTTGCTCTACTCGGCCAGATAGCGGCTTTGTATTTTGTTCTGGTTGAATTTCGGCCGCTTCTGGCGGGAGCATTTTTTGCTCTCGCGCTCGGCAATCGCACCGAGCTGGTGCTTTGCCTCCCGATCTTTATTTATTTTTTGATCAGGCGAGCGGCTCCCGACGCCAAAGGTTGGAAAGCACTCGTGCAACAGTCGCGCGAGAAATCGCGAGTGTTCATCTGCTTTTTGATTGTTCCCGCCGCTCTCGGTCTGTTCACCGCCCTTTACAATTACGCCCGTTTTCACTCGATCTTCGATTTTGGCTACTCGCACATCCCCAACGTTTTGCAGGAGCCCTGGTACCGGCACGGACTTTTCTCGCTTCACGCTATTCCCTGGAACGTTCACAAAATGTTGTTCGAAGGTTTTCGAGATGCGCCCAATTTTCCGTTCCTGAGTTTTTATCCGTTCGGTTGTTCTATTTTTCTGGTCAGTCCGTTCCTGTTTTTGATTTTTCGCGAGGGTGGACCCCACAAAGCCCCCACATGGATCGCTATCGCTTTACTGACATTTGCGCTCTGGGCTCATGGCAATCCGGGCGGATGGCAGTTCTCCTATCGTTACGCCACGGAGCTTTTGCCGTGGATGTTTCTTTTGTTACTCGGCAACGGCCCGGCGAAAATTTCTGCGATCGAGCTGTCACTTTTTGTTGTTTCGGTGACGATCAACGCGCTCGCCACCTATCAATTTCTTTGGACGAATCAAATCCACCCTTGAGCGGTAGAACGAAGATTTTGCAGTGAACGAAGAAGCGCCAACATCGCCGTGGCAAACAATCAGAAACGCCGGGGCGCGGGTCACAGGTCTCTTGCCGGGCGACGACTGGCTCGTCATCGGCTGGGTGCTGACGATTCGAGTTTTGCTCTTCGTCTTCGGGTCGAAGAGCTATCAGATTCTCGAAAATAAACGGACCGCCGGTTGGTTCGGCTGGCTCGATCTTTGGAATCGCTGGGACGCGGACCAGTACCTCAAGCTGGCGAAATTTGGCTACACCAATGTCAGTGTTTGGAAGGCGTGGTTCTATCCGCTTTATCCCTGGTCTGTCCGCATCGTTGCGTTCCTAAACGGGAATTATCTCGTTTCGGCTTTGGTCGTCTCGGCGGCATCGTTATTCGTCGCTGCGCTTTTGTTGCGGCGGCTGGTTGAGATTGATTTTTCTCCGCAGGTTGCGCTCCGATCGGTCTGGTTCTTTTTAATCTTTCCGACCGCATATTTTTTGCACGCGCCCTATACCGAAAGCCTGTTTCTTGCGCTGGTCCTCGGCAGCGTGCTGGCCGCGCGGAGAGAAATTTGGTGGCTGGCAGGAACACTTGGAGCACTTGCGTGGATGACGCGCGCGAACGGCATCGTTTTGGTTCCCGCACTCGCGGTTGAAGCCGGCTATCAACTCTGGAAAACGAAACGTTGGAATTGGAAATGGCTTTGGATCGCGCTCGTGCCAATCGGATTCGGTGTCTATCTGTTCCTGAACTGGCGGGTCACCGGCGATCCGTTCGCGGCTTTTCGGATGCGCAAAACGATGTCCTCCACCTCGGTCGCCTGGCCCTGGGTTGGAATGCGCGGCGCGCTCGGGATCATGATGGATTGGAAACCCGGTCAGGCCGAAATGGTCGGAACGCAGGAATTCGTTTTCGCCCTCGTTGGCCTGATTGGCGTGGTTGTCAGCTGGATAAAATTGCGGCCGATTTACGCAATCTGGATGACCGGCAATTGGCTACTTTTCGCCGGCGTGACCTTTTTGGAAAGCATGCCCCGTTACACCCTGACCATGTTTCCAATTTTTATTCTCTTCGGTTTGCTCTCGGCCAATCGTTTTTGGAGCGTCGCCCTTACCGTGTGGTCGTTGCTCTTTCTGGGGCTTTTCACCAGTTTGTTCGTGCGCGGCTGGTGGGCGTTTTAAAGATCGACGATCATCGTGAAGGCGATGTTATGGCGCGTCACCGGCTGGTTGCCGCGCGACGATTGGCTTGTAATTGGTTGGGCGTTGGCGATCAAGACGCTGCTATTGGCGCTTGGTGCCGCGAGCTATCAGGCATTTGAAGAAGAAGACGTTCCATTCGGCCGGTTGTGGCTGGAAATCTGGAACCAATGGGACGCGACCCACTTTCTGCGAATCGCCGAGTTCGGTTACAGCGCCGCCGATAAATTCAAAGCGTGGTTCTATCCATTTTATCCGTGGTGCGTCCGCGCCTTTTCCTACCTCACCGGCGATTTCCTGATCGCTTCCTTCATCGTGTCCGGGATTGCGCTTTTGTTCGCCGTTGTCATTTTGCGCCGCCTTACTGCCATCGAGTGGAACGCCGCAATCGCTCGCCGCGCCGTTTACTTTTTTCTGATTTTTCCTCCGGCTTACGTCCTCCACATCGGCTACACCGAAAGCCTTTTTCTTGCTTTAGCCATTGGCTCCATCTTCGCGGCGCGCCAGGAACGCTGGTGGCTCGCCGGCGTCCTCGGCGCCTTTGCCTGGATGACCCGCGCGAACGGCATTGTGTTGCTTCCGGCGCTCGCAGTCGAAGCTGGTCACCAATGGTTCATCACCAGGCGCTGGCGCTGGCAATGGCTCTGGATCGCGGTCGTTCCCGCTGGCTTCGCCGTTTACTTGTTTCTCAATTGGCGCATTTCGGGCGACCCATTCGCGTTTCTAAAAATGCGCAGGCAGCTGTTCCATATGTCCTTCTCCTGGCCATGGAACGGAATCGCGGACGCGTTTCGCAATGTCCGCCGCGCTCCAAATCAGGCCGAAATTGTTGGGACCCAGGAAGCGCTCTTTACTCTTCTCGGGTTCGCCTGTGCGATCGTGAGCTGGGTCAAGCTCCGGCCGGTCTACGCAGCTTGGGTAACCGGAAACTGGCTGCTGCTGGCCAGTGTCACTTTCATTGAAAGCATGCCGCGCTACACCCTGACCATGTTTCCGATTTTTTTTCTCTTCGCTTTCGTAGGCGAGAAGCGCTTTTGGAGCGCTCTTGTCACAATCTGGTCGCTGCTTTCCCTGGCGCTTTTCAGCGGCCTTTTCGTCCGCGGCTGGTGGGTATTCTGAGTCAGAGGTCAGAAGTCAGAAAGGCTTACTTTCGGAAATCGAGCGCGCCTTTCTTCAAAGCATAAACGTAACCAACCATTAAGATCGTGATGAAGCTAAGCATGCTCCAGAAGATCACGCTGCTGTGCACGATCGCTTCCTTGTAAACGACCGCCCATGGATACATGAACACGATTTCGAGGTCGAACAGGATGAAGAGCATCGCCACGAGATAGAACTTTACGCTGAAGCGTGGTTGTGCCTCTCCTTGCGGAATCATCCCGCACTCATAGGCAGTGTCTTTCGCCGGCGTGCGTCGCCCGCTTTTTCCGAGCAGCACGCTGATCAAGAGCGCCGACGCAGCAAAACCGATCGCAACAATGATCTGCAGGAGAACCGGCAGATATTCTTGAATCATTGCGGCCTCCAACTACGGCCGAGTTGTGATTATTTTACCACCGCCAGACGCGGGCTTGGAATATGTCCGTTTTGGGGCGCGATCGCTTTCGCCAGCGATGAAGGGAGACCCTTGTATTTCTTGCCATTCTTCTTCACTGCGCCGCGCGCAACCAGGTTCTGGAGTTTTTCGTAAGCACGCAACCGAAGCATTTCCTCGCCTCCGCTCGCGGCGTTTCGCGCGCGAAGATTCTCGTGCACAATATCAAAGAGTTCCTTGAACTCGTAAGAGGCACGACGAGAGAGCACCGCCACGAGTTCCTCGGTGACCAAATCAGGAACTCGACGAGAAAATGCGTTTTTCTTGAGAATAGCCATAGGGCGAAAACAGTAGCACGTTTTGTTCAAACTAACAGCACAATCTGACACTGGTCGCTGACTTAGACCATGCTAGGTAATTTAGCGCCGAAATGGCGCACTTGCCGGCGCCTACCAGTCTATCGATGCCCCTGTTTTTGGCTTATCGCCCAGGCGATAGCGGGCAGGGCAAGTCCTATGTCCAACGTTACCGGCCCGGTCGATTCAGTCACATAGCCGTCGCCGTCATATCGTTGGGAAGAAACGAGCGGAGTGAGGTGTTTGGTCACGATTTCTGGCGGCGGCAGCTTGCCCACATCGACATAATCGGAGATCGCCGGCATAAAGGCCGCGCTCATTAACAGCATCGGCCGCAAGGCCGCGTCCAGTCGCGAGTAAAGTAGTGCTGTATCCACGTAAATGAATGCGTCCGTCGGGGCCGGCACCGCCCGCACGGCCAATCTGTACGCGGACGAATCTGCCAGTGCTCCGGACGCTTTCGTGCTCCGACTGATCGCCGATTCCACCGATGCTGAATCGAGTCCGGCAATCAGGAGCTGGTTCGACAACGCAATTGTCGGTGTGATCGCGAAGAGTGCGGCCGGCGATTGCATGTAAAAATAAAGAACGCCGTTCTTTTCCGTTTTTGTCCAAGGCGCATCCTCATCGATCGCATGGGTCAGCGCATTCGCGATTTTGTTTGCGCGGACCGGATCTTTTACACGTAAGCTGGTAATGATCGACGGCCATCGCGCGCTCTGCGGCCAATCGGCCAACGATCCCAATTCCAGATCGAAGGCGGCTTTCCAATCGTCTACGCTCACGCCGGCGCGTGTCGCGACATCGAACACTTTCTGCAGCCAGCTTCCGAGCGGCAAACCGCCTTGGTCGATTCCGGCAAGTCTGCTGGGATTGAGCAATGTCGCGAGATACAAAACTGTGTCAGCACTGCCGAGCGCGAGCGATGAGCGCGTCAGTTTTTGGTCGGACTGCGCCTTTGGCATTCCGACAAACAAAACGTTACGGATTTTCCCCTTGTCGAATCGCGGAGCGGCGCAAATGCTCCGAATCTGTTCAACCATCGCACTCTGATCCGCAGAAGTCCCGATGGCATTGCTCAGCGACGTTAGGTTTCCCGATAACGCTTTCGGCTGGAGATAGAAGAGTAAGGAGTAACTCGAAGGCATGTGCGCCATTGCCGCGTGAAATGTGTCATCGCCCTCGAGCGTTAATTTTCCGCCACCGGACGAACCCGCCGTGGTGCCAGCGCGACCGTCGGCTCGATCGAGAACCGCTTTTAGTTCGGTCAGGTCGTTCGATGCGAAAAACCATTGTCCGTCGTAAACCGTCGCGATCTGATTTGGCGCCGCGCCCGCGATGTCGATCTTATGTTGCTCATAATCCAGGCTCTCGTGCGCTGAAGCATCGCGCACGATTTGTGACCGCCATTTGCCGACGATCTTTTCCGCCTCGGATTGGCTTCCATGAAAACGAAAACCACCCGCGAAATGTGGCCCGGTGTTGTCGATCGAAGTGACTGCGAGGAAGGCGTCCTTTAGGTCGAGCTGCTCGATATCACTCACCGTCTCTGAGACCGTGTCGCTCTGCGGAACTCTCGAGAGCGGCTTGTTCAAGAAATCCTGGACCGCCGGTTCCTGGTAGAGCTTGTAAAGATCGGACTCGTGCCATTCGTTCCGGGTGCGATTGAAATCCGGGAGATGCGCAAGCGCGATCGTCCCGCGCGGGAGCAGCGCGGTCACGGCTGCATGCGGCGTGCGCTCGGCGCGGCGTAATCCGTACAAAATCCCGATCGCCGCCAGCGCGGCGATGAATACCATTAGAGCGAGACGCTTCATGAGCCGCCTTCCATCAACCATTAACCCTCAACGATCAACTTCGGTTTCGATTACGCCCGGGGATGAAATTGTCGATGCACCGCTTTCAAACGCTGCTGATCGACGTGGGTATAAACCTGCGTCGTCGAAATATCGGCGTGGCCGAGCATCTCTTGAATGATGCGCAGGTCCGCGCCGTTGCTCAGCAGGTGGGTCGCGAAGCTGTGCCGGAGCAAATGCGGATAAATATTTTTTTCCAAGCCCGCGTGGCGCGCTTTTTCCTTCACGATCTGCCAGATTCGCGCGGTCGTTAATTTGGTTCCGCGTTCGGACAAAAAAATCTCGCTCCCGCTCCGGCGCTTTATCAGTCTCGGCCGCTCGGTGGACAAATAACAGGCCAGCGCCTCGCACGCTTTGCGTCCCACCGGAACAATCCGCGTTTTGTTTCCTTTTCCAATCACACGAATCATTCCTTCCTCCGGATAAAAATTTTCCAGGCGCGCACAGGCCAGTTCGGAAATGCGGAGGCCGCTCGCATAGAGCAATTCGATCATCGCCCGGTCGCGTAACCCGAGCGGCACCTTCGTGTCGATGCCATTCAGTAACTGTTCGACCTGGATTTCGTTCAACGTTTCGGGCAAATAACGCTCGATTCGCGGCAAACTGAGCGGTTCGGTCGGATCGCGCTTGATCTCGCCTTTGCCGGCGAGAAACCGAAAGAA
>QHRF01000060.1 GCA_003220055.1 Verrucomicrobiota bacterium
CGCGGATAAAATCCGTAGCCATCCACTTTGCGAATGTCGTAGTTCACGCCGCAGGCGCGGAGCATTGGGCCGGTGATGCCGGCGTTAATCGCAAGCTCAGGCGAAAGTTTTCCGACATTCTGAGTCCGCGCGATCACGATCTCATTCTGCAAAATCAATTGTTCGAACTCGCCCAGAAATTTCGGGAAAAGATCGGCAATCTTCTTTGCCCGGCCGAGCCATTCGTCATCGGCATCAACCCGGCAACCGCCAAACCGCATGTAATCGCACATCATTCGCGAGCCGGAGAGCGATTCGAACAGATCGAGAATTTTTTCGCGCTCACGAAAGGCGTACATCAGCGGCGTGCCCCACGCGCCCATGTCGCTCAACAAAAATCCGAGGAGAGACGCGTGATTTTGCAGTCGTGTCAGCTCGGCTAGGATGACGCGCAAGTATTCCGCGCGCTCGGGAACTTCGATTCCGGCCAGTTTTTCAACGCTGAGCGCGTAGGCCCAGTTGTTCGTCATCGAGCAAAAGTAATCGAGCCGATCGGTGTACGGCATCGAGCTGAGATAGGTCGCGTTCTCGCCGATCTTCTCGTGGTTCCGATGGAGATAACCGAAAACCGGCTTGAGCTTGCGCACGATCTCGCCTTCAAGCGTGACGTTCATGCGAAACACGCCGTGCGTCGATGGATGCTGCGGCCCCATCGACACTTCGAGCAACTCGCCATCCAAGCGCGCACCCATCGTGACGGGCGGTCGTTCCGTCGCTTCCAATGTTTGCTCGCTCATTTCGCTTTAACGCTTCAACGCTTCAACCGTTTAACGAGTCGCCGCCGGCGACAATATTTTCCGCGCCGTCCAATTGCGGTCGCGGGGTGTAATGCTGTTTCGCTTTCTCCAGCACGTCATCGTGCGGCGTCGGCTCCCATTCATAGTCGTCTGGCTCGCGATAATCCTTGCGCATCGGATGATCGACGAACTCGTCCCACATCAAAATCCGGCGCAGATCGGGATGACCTTCGAAATGAATCCCGTAGAGATCGAAAATTTCACGCTCCTGAAGTTCGGCGCTTCGCCAGATCGGTGTCAGTGACGGCAAACGCGCGCCGTCGGTTCGATTCGCCGTGCGCATCCGGATGATGAGCGGCCCGTGTTTGAGCGTCATCGAGTAAAGGTGATAAACCGCTTCGAGATAACCGGACACGGCTTCTTCGGTTGTCTGATCGATTTCTTTCTCAACGCCGTCGACAACCGTTTTCACCTTCACGGTTTTCTTAATCTTCCGATCGAGCCAATCCACTCCGGTCGCGTTCGAGCAAAAATCGAGTCGCAGCGCCGGATCGTCGCGCAAAAACTTTGCGACGGCGACCGCGTATTCATTGTCGATCAAGAGCGACGATTGCTGCGAAGGGCCCGGGTTAACGACGATCTCGATCCTGGCGCCGCGCGCCGCCAGCTGCGCGCGATTTTTGATTTGCTCCAACGTCTCCACGATCAGACGCGCTCGAGTTTTGGAGGATGATACACGTCCGGATTCGCCGGCGGTTGCAAATCGTGTTCGCCAAACGCCGGCACCGGAAACTCGCTCGGCTGCTCCGGTTTCAGAAACTCGGCCTTGTCCGCCCCGCTCAATTTTTGACTGTCGATCTTGCGCTGCAATTCCATGAACGCGTGCAGCAATGCTTCCGGCCGCGGCGGACAACCTGGAATGTAAACATCGACCGGAATGTAGCGGTCGATTCCCTTGAGCACGTTGTAGCCTTGCTTGAACGGTCCGCCGGAAATCGCGCACGCGCCCATCGAGATCACATATTTCGGATCGGGCATCTGGTTGTAGAGCCGGACGATTTGCGGCGCCATTTTCTTGGTCACCGTCCCGGCCACGATCATCAGATCGGCCTGACGCGGCGACGGGCGGAAGATTTCACCACCAAAACGCGCGATGTCGTAACGCGAGGCCGCAGTCGCGATCATTTCGATCGCGCAACACGCCAATCCGAATTGGAGCGGCCAGATCGAGTTCTTGCGGCCCCAATTATAAAGCTCCTGCATTGACGTCACCCAGACGCCTTGCCGTTGCAGCTCTCGGCGCAACCCTTCGTCGATCCCCTCGCTCATTTAGCCCAATTTAAACAACCTTTGCCCCAAGCCCAAATGAGACCTTCGATCAAGAGAAGCAGGAAAACGAGAATCGCGATGAACGCGCCGACCGGCAAACTGGTGAAGGCAACCGCAAACGGCACCAGAAAAATCGCTTCCACATCGAAGATCAGAAAAATGATCGCATAAAGATAATACTGCGAGCGGAACTGAATTTGCGCTTCGCCGATCGATTCGACGCCGCATTCGTAGATCGCATTTTTTCCGACACCCGGTTTTGGCGGTTGAAAGAATCTTCGCCATAACCACGCCAGTCCGAGCGGCAGCAACGGAAAAGCCAACGCCACGCCCGCGAAAATCACGATGAACAAGTACGGATTTGGAGTCATGCAAGATCGACAATCACAGATTTACACTGAATCGGACAAGCAACACTACAGTCTTTTCATCCATGTTTCATCTGCTTGCCGAGCCGTAGTTTTTGACGAAGGCTGGTGTTAATCGGTGGCCAACGATCGACCTAAGAGCGAAGTGTCCAAACGCGAAACGACCAGACCTTTCACGTTCTTTTTCCTGGTGCTGCCGTACGGCATCAGCAGTGGCTTTGTTTCCATCACTCTGCCATTTGTTCTGATACGCCGAAGCGATCCCGAGAGTGAAGCGTTATTCCTTGATTAAACAATTCAGCACCGCTTTTCTTCCTCGAGCGTGAGCGATTCTCTCGACCAAATCTTCATCCACGCAAAACAGTGGCTGCTCTCCTTCATGAGCGGTCGCGCGCCGGATTGGCTGGTTCAAATTATTTCCAGTTTGATCAACATTGTCGCGCTCCTCGGCGTTTTCCTGACCCTCTTTGCCCTGATTTCAGTTCTCGAACGAAAAATCCTTGGGCGCATGCAAAATCGTTACGGTCCCAATCGCGTCGGTCCGTTCGGCCTTTTTCAGCCGGTCGCCGATGGAATCAAAATGTTGATCAAGGAGGACATTGTCCCGGCGCGCGCCGACAAGATCGTTCACTTTCTCGCGCCGGTTTTGATCGCCGCGGCGGCGATCCTCACCCTCGGCGTGATCCCTTACGGCCGGAACATGACGCCGTTCACCATCGACGGCGGCATTTTGTTTTTCTTCGCGGTCGGATCTGCGACCGAATTGATGGTGTTCATGGCCGGCTGGGGCAGCAACAACAAGTACTCGATGTTGGGCGCGATGCGCGCCATCGCGCAGATGATCAGTTACGAATTGCCGCTCATCATCACCGTTCTTCCGGTCGTGATGATCGTCGGCTCGCTCAATCCGGACAAAATCGTCGGCGCTCAGGCGGCTTACTCATTAGGCTTCATACCGCACTGGTTCGTTTTCACGCCGTGGGGCGCGACCGCGTTCATTTTGTTTTTTGTTTCCGGCCTGGTCGAATCGAATCGGACACCGTTTGATGTCCCCGAAGGCGAATCGGAGATCGTCGCCGGTCATATGACCGAATACTCAGGGTTTAAATACGCCACCTTTTTCATGGCGGAGTACATCGGCATGTTCGCGATCAGCGGGTTGGGCGTAACACTCTTTCTCGGCGGATGGCACGCGCCGGTCCACTTTCTCGAATTCATTCCATCCTACGTTTGGTTTTTCGTGAAGTTGTCGATCTTGCTTTTTGTTTACATTTGGCTCCGCGGCACGCTCCCGCGCACGCGCATCGATCAGATCATGAATTTCGCCTGGAAATTCATGCTTCCGATGGCGTTTACCTGTGTGGTGGCCGCCGCGGTCTGGCATTACACCGGTCGCGGCCTGCGCGGCTGGCTTTGGTCACTTGCGGTGATTGCCGCTGTTTACTTCACCTTGTCGATCCTGCTTGATACGCGCCGAAAATTTGCGCCCCGCACTTATCGTTTTGCCGAATGAGCACGGTCGCATTTGCTGTCATCGCAATTCTAACGCTCGCCGCGGCGCTCGCTGCCGCAACCCTGCAAAAACTGATGCACGCCGCGCTCAGTTTCGCGGTGATGTTTGTCGGCATCTCCGCGTTTTTCTTTTTGCTCGGCGCGGAATTCGTTGGTCTGGTTCAAATCTTCGTCTACATCGGCGCGGTCGCAGTCCTGATCGTTTTCACCATTCTTCTGACGCGCGACGATACCGGAAAGGTCCGCAGCTTTAACTGGGGCGGTGTGATCGTTGCCATCGCCGTGTTTGCCGGATTGGTTTGGGCGATTGCGAAAACGAAATCGCTTCCGCTAACGCCGTCGCAGATCGAGCCAATCACCGTCCAGCGAATCGGCGAATTGCTGATGACCAATTATGTCTGGCCGCTCCAGTGCGTCGGAGTTTTGCTGACCGCGGCCCTGATCGGCGCGCTCATTCTGGTGATGGAGGAAAAGAGCTGATGACATTGCCGATCTTGCTCGTCATCTCATCGGGATTGTTTTGCATCGGCCTGCTCGCTGCGCTCAGCCGGCGTCACGCCATTTTCATTTTGATCGGGATCGAGATGATGCTCGCGGCAGCGAACTTGAATTTCATCGCGTTTTGGCGATTTGGTCCGCAACCGGCGCAGCCGACCGGCATGATGGTCGCGATCTTCGCCATCGCCATCGCCGCCGCCGAGGCCGCGGTCGGTCTCGCCATGGTTATCGTAGTCTACCGCCATTTCCGCAGCACCAACGTCGACCAGCTCGATCGTCTCAAAGGATGAACTCCTGGATCACGAACAACGTTTGGTTGATTCCGGCGGCGCCGATCGCCGCGTCGCTCTTGATTTTGGCTTTCGGAAAAGCGGCCCGGCGAGCAGCCGCCGCGGTCGCGATTGTCGGACAAATCGCGGCCCTGACGATGTCGATCTTCGCGTTTGTGCCGACGCTCCATTCTCACGGCTTCCGCGCGGTCCAGAATTTTACCTGGTTCACTTTCGGCGAACAGATTCTGCGCATTGGGTTCGTTCTCGATCCGCTTGCGGCTGCGATGCTTCTGATGATCGCGCTGGTCGGTCTCTGCATTTTTGTTTTCAGCATCGGCTACATGGGCGAAGACAAAAACTTCTCTCGGTTCTTCGCCTATCTCTCATTTTTCTCCGGCGCGATGCTGGGCGTGGTCGTCGCTAACAGTTTGCTTCTCCTCTTTGTTTTTTGGGAGCTCGTCGGACTCGCTTCGTATTTGCTGATCGGATTTTGGATCGAGCGCCCGAGCGCTGCGGCTGCGGCAAAAAAAGCGTTCATCACCACGCGCATCGGCGACATGGGATTTTTTCTCGGCATCCTTTTGCTTTATCACCGCAGCGGGACATTGCTCTTTTATGATGGCGGTCGCGGATGCTTGGAACCTGTTGCGCTGTCTGCAATTGGGTCCAGCGTCACGCTGGTCGCGCTCTTGATCTTCTGCGGCGCGATGGGCAAGTCGGGACAATTCCCGCTTCACGTCTGGCTGCCGGACGCGATGGAAGGTCCGACTCCGGTCAGCGCATTGATCCACGCCGCGACCATGGTCGCCGCTGGAGTATTTCTGGTCGCGCGCGTCTATCCGATCTTCTCCGTCGGCGCGATCAATGGCGTGACGCCTTCGCTTACCGTTGTCGTCTGGATCGGCGTGATTACGGGTTTAATGGCCGCGTTGATCGCGATCGCGCAGTTCGACATCAAACGCATTCTTGCCTACTCCACCGTTTCCCAGCTCGGTTTGATGATGGTTTCGCTCGGCGCCGGCGGTGTCGCAGCGGGGATCATGCACTTGCTTGCGCATGGATTCTTTAAAGCGCTCCTCTTTCTCGGCGCCGGTTCAGTCATTCACGGCCTTCATCACGAACAAGACATTCGAAAAATGGGCGGCTTGCACAGGCTCATGCCGATTACTTTTTTAACTTATGCGGTCGGCATGATGGCGCTCAGCGGCGTGCCGTTCTTTTTCTCCGGGGGCTGGACCAAGGAAGAAATTCTCCACGCGACTTCAAATTGGCCGCGGTCGCATTTGCCGCACTACTTGGCGCTGATCGGCGTGATCCTGACCGCGCTCTACATGACGCGGCAGATCATCTACGTCTTTTTTGGAAACCGGCGCGCTGCCTCGGAGCACGCACACGAAAGTCCGAGCGTAATGGCGATTCCTCTTATTGTGCTCGCAGTTTGCGCAGTTTTTTTAAGCGTCGTCCTCACGCCGGCCTGGCCCTGGCTCGAAAGTTATTTAACGGGGCATCCGGCGCGCTTCGACGCACGTCTTCTGATCCAACCGATGATTGTCGTCTCGCTTGCTCTTGTCGGCGCGGGTGTATCGGTGGGGATCTGGATGTATCGACGCGCTGGTGAAGCCGATCCACTTCAACACGCGCAACCGGCCCTGTTTCGGTTTCTCGAAAACAAAATGTGGATCGACGAAATTTACGGTCGCACTGTCATTGCGCTCTCTGCAATTTTAGCGCGACTTTCCGACTGGATGGATCGGCATGTCTGGGACGCTCTCGTTCAAGACATCGGCCGGATCGGACAATTTTTTGGCCGCGTTACAACCAGTGCTGACGAGCGTGTAATCAACGCCGGTGTGGATGAAAGCACGAGCGGCGCGCACGGATTGGGCCGCTTGATGTCGCGCTGGCACTCCGGACAGATTCAAACTTATCTCGGCGCGGTCGCCCTCGGCATGCTCGCGCTCGTTCTTCTTTACGCATGGTTGGGCTAATCAGCATCGTCATTTTGATTCCCCTGGCCGGTGCGATCGCGCTTTACATCGGGCAGCCAAAGAACGCGCGCACCGTTGCGCTCATCTTTAATGCGCTCTCCGCGTTCTACGCGGTGATGCTCTGGCAAAAATTCGACGTCACCGCGTCGGGCTTGCAGCTGGTCGAACGTCACGTCTGGATTCCGTCGATCGGCGCCGAATATCTGGTCGGCGTCGATGGCTTGAGTCTGCTTCTCGTTTTGTTGACGTCGCTCGTGTTTCCGTTCGCCTTTTCCGCGCAACGCCTCGAACGCGGCGCCTGCGCGCTCATGCTCGTGACGCAGGCGGCGCTCTACGGCACTTTCAGCGCCCAGAATTTCGTTCTCTGGTTTTTGTTTTACGAGATGACCTTGGTCCCGGCATTTCTTCTCATCAAAATTTACGGCGGCGAAAATCGCGATTACGCGGCGGTTAAATTTTTCGTCTACACATTTCTCGGCAGCGTCGCCATGCTTCTTGCCTTTCTCGGAATTTATTTTGCCAAAGGAACATTCGATTTCGCGGCGCTCGCCGGTCTCGGAAAAACCGGATTGCTCGCGGGCAAACTTCAGTGGCTCGCCTTTGCCGGAATTTTCCTCGGGCTCGCTGTCAAAGTCCCACTCTTTCCATTTCACACCTGGTTGCCCGATGCCTATCAAACGGCGCCGACCGGTGTGTCGATGGTGTTGACCGGCGCGCTTTCGAAGATGGGCGTCTACGGATTCATTCGGCTGCTCGTGCCGCTTTTCCCGAACGAAATCAAAATCGCCGGGCCATGGCTGCTCGCGCTCGTGATTTGCTCGATCGTCTTCGCGCCGCTCGCGGCGTGGGCCCAACGCGACCTCAAACGAATGGTCGCTTACTTGTCGATCAATCACCTCGGTTATTGCCTGCTTGGTCTCTTCGCCATCACGGCAGGATCGACATCTTCCCTGATCGACATGCACGCGGCGTTGAGCGGCGTTTTTCTGCAAATCTTCAATCACGGCCTCACTGCCGCGGCGCTTTTCTATTTCGTCGGTTTGCTGGAACAACGGCGCGGTCTGCGCGGCATCAACGATTTCGGCGGACTCATGCAACGCACACCGTTGCTTTGCGGCTGGATGAGCATCGCGATGTTTTCGTCGCTCGGTTTGCCCGGGCTCAACGGGTTCGTCGGCGAATTTCTCATTTTCAAAGGCTCATTTGCGACCGCTGCCTCCTTCACCGCCGTCGCCGTGCTCGGTCTCCTTTTCACGGCTGTGACCTTCATGCGCGCGATGCAAGCGCTCTTCAGCGGTCCGCTCGCTGAAAGTTGCGGCGGGTTCTCCGATCTCGTACGCGGCGAGAAGTTCGTCATCGTCCCGGTCACGCTGCTCATGTTCGCGATCGGGATTTCTCCTCAGTTCATTTTCAACATTTTCAACGCAACCGTTGTTCAAATGGCGCGGCTGTTTGCTTGAGAGGCCTTGCCGTAATGAGCAAATCAATCGTGCCTGTTCACCGAATCGCGCGCTCAATATTGGTTCTGCGCGGCGAAAAGGTCTTGCTCGACGTAGATCTGGCCCGGCTTTACGGAGTCATAACCGGTAATCTCAATAAAGCGGTTCAACGCAATCGCGAACGCTTCCCAGCCGATTTCATGTTTCAACTTACTGCCGAGGAAGCTCGAAACTTGAAATTCCAATTTGGAATATCAAGTTGGGGCGGCCTGCGGACCCGCCCGTACGCTTTTACTGAGCAGGGTGTGGCCATGCTTTCCAGCGTCCTGAAGAGCAAACGCGCGGTAAAAGTAAACATCGCCATCATGCGTGCTTTCGTAAAGCTGCGTGAAACCCTTGAGACCAATCGTAAGCTGGCGCGGAAATTTGAAGAACTGGAAAAGCGCGTGGGGAAACACGACGAAGATATCTCCGGGATTATTGAGGCGATTCGGCAGCTGATCGCGCCTCCGAAACAACCGCGTCGCGAGATTGGATTTCATGTTCGCGAAAAATCGGCGCGATATCGAACGCGCAACGGTCGATGATCGCCTGGACGATTTACATCACGTTTGCCGGCGCAATTGTGCTGCTCGTTCTACCGCGTGTTTTTGCGCGCTGGATCGCGCTCGTCACCGCCACCGCCGGCTTTGCGGTCAGCCTCGCAACATTTTTTTGCGACGATGTCGATCTTGCTCATTTCACAACCATCGCCCGCGTGCCGTGGATTCCGGCGCTTGGGATGAATTATCATCTCGCGCTCGATGGGATCAGTTTGACCCTCGTCTTGGTAACGGGAATCGCCGCGATCAGCGCGGTTCTGTTTTCCTGGGATGTCATTGATCGCGCGAACGAGTTTTTCTTTTGGCTCCTGCTCGTAGTTGGCGGCTCCTATGGCGTATTCCTGAGCGCCGATCTCTTCCTCCTCTTTCTTTTTTACGAGCTGGTCATCGTCCCCAAGTATTTCCTAATCGCGATCTTCGGCTCGACCAACAAGGAATACGGCGCGATGAAGCTGACGCTGTATTCGTTTTTCGGCGGCGCGCTCGTTTTTCTTGGGATCATCGCGGTGTATGTCAGCGGCGGTTCGCTCGACCTGAATGAGCTCGCGCAATTTCAATTCGCGCCCCAACTGCAATCGTGGGCGTTTCCGGTTTTGTTTCTCGGCTTTGCCGTGCTCGCCGGTATCTGGCCCTTGCATACCTGGGCGCCGACCGGTCACGTCGCCGCGCCTACGGCGGGTTCGATGTTGCTCGCCGGGATCGTGATGAAACTTGGCGCTTACGCATCCCTGCGCGTGGCGATGAATCTCTTCCCGCAAGGCTTTCAAATGTGGCGGACGTGGATCGCAGTTCTTGCCGTGATCGGGATCGTTTATGCCGCCGCGGTCGCGTTGCGTCAGCGAGATCTAAAATTCGTTATTGGTTATTCCAGTGTCAGTCACATGGGTTTCGTTTTGCTCGGCCTGGCCACCGCCAACGTCTTCGGCGTTTCCGGCGCGGTGCTGCAAATGTTTTCCCACGGTGTGATTGGCGCTCTCCTCTTCGCCGTTGCCGGCCGGATGATTTATCGACGCACCCACACGCGTGAGCTCGACGCGCTTGCGGGAATGAATCTCAGCCGCGCGTTGCCGTTCGCCGCATTTACCTTTGTTGTCGCATCCGCTGCGTCGATGGGCATCCCCGGCTTCAGCGGGTTCGCTGCTGAAATCACAATTCTGATTGGCGCGTGGAAATCGTATCCGCTCGCGGTCTGGATCACCGGGGCCGGAATGGTGCTGGTCGCGGCGTTCACGCTTCGCGCGCTGAAGCGCACATTCTTCGACGTCGATGGTGAATCGGCCGCTCCGTCAAATGCCAGTGCGGCTCGCACCGATGTTAAACAAATGCCGGCTCCGCCGGCTCAAATAACATCGAGCCCGGAGCGCTCGATCCATCTCGAGCCGATCACCATTCCCGAAAAACTCGGCGCCGGTCTGCTCATGTTCGCAACGCTCGCCGTCGGACTTTATCCAAAATTTTTGCTCGATCGCATTCAGCCGGCGGTTGAAGCGATGCGTTTCTTAAAATGAGTTACCTGGAATTACTTAAACTCGCCGCGCCGGAGGCGATTGTGGTTGTCGCAGCCCTCGCAGTTCTGACCATCGGCTTAACGACCGCGCGCGCGTTGGTGCTGGGTCCGATTGTTGCCGTGCTCGGCGTCGCGCTCGCAATCGGCGCAGTCGTCATGTTGCCGTCGCACGCAAATTTATTTGGCGGCATGCTGGTGATTTCACCGCTCAATTCACTCTTCAAAATTATCTGCCTCGCGCTCGCGATCGCGACCGTTCCGCTCGTGTCTTCCGAAAAAGCTTTGCGTAATCCAGGCGAGTATATCGCCGTGCTTCTGCTCGGCTCGGTCGGACTAATGCTGCTCGTCGGGAGCGAAGAGCTGCTCATGATTTTTATCGGCCTCGAGCTGCTCGGGCTGTCGCTCTATGTGCTGGCTGCTTTCGATAAAGCCGATGTCCACTCGGCCGAAGCCGGACTGAAATATTTTCTCTTCGGCAGCACCGCCAGCGCCTTCACGCTTTTTGGGATTAGTCTGATTTACGGCATGTCCGGGACGACCGCTCTCGCTGCGATCGGACAAAAACTCGCGGGTGCTCCGGTCCAACCACTTCTCGCCGTTGGCATCGTCATGACCCTGATCGGCTTTGCCTTCAAGATCGCCGCCGCGCCCTTTCATCTTTGGGCGCCGGACGCGTATCAAGGCGCGCCGATTCCGAGCGCTGCTTTTATCGCTTCCGGTTCGAAAGTCGCGTCGTTCGTTGTGCTCGGGAAAATCGTGCTCGTCGGTTTCGGACCGGTCCATGGCAGCGCCGACTGGCACGCGATGATCGCCGGCTGGTCGCCTGTGCTCGCCGCGCTGGCTGCGTTCTCGATCTTGCTTGGCAATTTCGTCGCGCTGGCGCAAACGAATGTCCGCCGCTTGCTCGCTTACTCCGCGGTCGCGCATGGCGGTTATACTTTGCTCGGCGTCGTTGCCGGGGGGCGCGAAGGATTTTCCGCGACCCTGTTTTACACCAGCACCTACGCGGTCACGCTTGTTGGCGCGTTCGCTGTCGTCGGTTCGGTCCGACGCGAAACTGGCGGCGACGACCTGCAAAATTTCTCCGGTCTGGCCGCTCGGTCGCCCTTCCTTGCCGCCTGTATGGCGATCTTTTTCTTATCGCTCGCTGGCTTGCCGCCGTTGGCCGGATTTTTCGGAAAGTTTTATTTGTTCAGCGCAGCGTTCCGCGCTGGAGCAAATCACGGCTTGCTTTGGCTGGTCGCAGTCGCACTCTTCGGCAGTTTCGTCTCGCTCTATTACTACTTGATCGTCCTTAAGGTGATCTTCGTTGATAAAAAGCCCGAAAGCGCCACCGCTGGAAACGGTCCTGACTTCTTTTCGCGAATCACCGTGACCCTTCTTGCCGCTGTCGTCCTCGTCCTCGGGATCATGCCGCAAACATTGGCCGCTAAGATCATCGCTTCGCTACCTTAAAAAAATCTTGCTCCGACCGAAAAAAATGCGTGCTCATTTGTTGAAAATCACGTTATAGATTTTTCTGTGCAGCGACAGCGGACAGGTGAAGCCGCGAACATTCACCGCGTAAAAGCGGGGCCCATCACCGAATTCATCGATCGGCATTACCGGCACTTCAACGCGGCCGTGGTTAAAGACGCCGCCGATGCTTATATCGCGCACCTTAATGGCGGCGGGAAAATGATGATCACTCTTGCCGGCGCGATGAGCACGGCCGAGCTCGGTATTTCTCTGGCGGAGATGATTCGTCAGGACAAAGTCCACGCCATCACCTGCACCGGCGCGAATTTGGAAGAAGACCTTTTCAATCTTGTCGCGCGCACAAAATACGAGCGCCTGCCCAATTATCGCGAGCTCAGTCCGCAACAGGAAGAAGAGCTTCTCAAGCGTCATTTGAATCGCGTGACCGATACCTGCATTCCGGAGGAAGAAGCCATTCGCCGGATCGAACGAATTGTCATCGACGAGTGGGTTTTGGCCGCGAAAAATAAGGACCGAAAATTTCCACACGAGTTTCTGTTTAAAATTTTGCGGGAATGCCGGCTTAAACAGTTTTACGAGATCGATCCGGCTGACAGTTGGATGATGGCCGCGGCGCAAAAAAATCTGCCGATGGTCGTGCCGGGTTGGGAGGATTCCACCCTTGGAAATATTTATGCGGCGCGCTGCATCACCGGGCACATTAGCGATGTTCATACCGTCCGGTCCGGCATCGAATATATGATGGAGCTGGTGGAATGGTACAAACGGGGGTCGCAGAATTCGTCCATTGGCTTCTTTCAAATCGGCGGCGGCATCGCAGGCGATTTCCCGATCTGCGTCGTGCCATTGCTCAATCAGGACCTTGTCACCGAGCAAGTGCCGGAGTGGGGTTATTTCTGCCAGATCAGTGATTCCACCACCAGCTTCGGATCGTATTCCGGCGCGGTCCCGAACGAAAAAATCACCTGGGGCAAACTGCGCGCAACGACTCCGCGATTTATTATTGAGTCTGATGCCACAATTGTTGCCCCGTTGATATTCGCAAAAGTGTTAGGCTGGTAGTCATCGCCACGATTGCCTGCCACGCCGTAGCTTTAGCGAAGGCGGGTTGCGCCGTTAGTTTTCGCCGGAGGCGGCTACTTTCTGCTTCCTAATTTCTAATTTCTTTGGACAATCGCGGCATGAAAACTTCCCTGATTGTAACCGTGTTTATGGCAGCGACATCGCTCGCTGTTTCATCCTTCGCTCAACAGACTACGACTTCGCCTGTGACCGGCGGCAAAGTTTCTAATGCAGGCCAGGTGCCCGTCCCGGCGAATCCAGCCGGTGGCCCAGGAGCCAGTGCTCCAACTGGACAACCGAACGCCGCCGACATGATGAAGCAGATGATGGAGCTGTCGAAAATCGGCGAGAACCACAAACTGCTTTCCAGTCTCGATGGCAATTGGGATTACACCATCAAGTTCTGGATGAATCCGGATCCCAACGCCAAGCCGCAGGAATCCAAAGGCAGCGCGACCCGCAAATCGGTCATGGGCGGCCGCTACGTGATGATGGATGTGAGCGGCAAAATGCAGATGCCGGGCGAAGACGGAAAAATGAAAGATATGCAATTCAAAGGCATGGGTCTGGAAGGCTACGACAACGTGAAGAACAAATTCGTTGCTTCCTGGATCGACAATATGGGCACCGGCATCGAGTTCTCCGAAGGAACCTACGATCCGGCGACGAAATCGTTTACCTACACCTCCGAGATGGAACCGGTTCCCGGAATGAAAACGGCCGTGCGCGAAGTGATCAAAATTGCCGACGACAATCACATGAGTCTCGAGTGGTACGAGAACCAGGGCGGCCAGGAAAAGAAGACCATGGAAATTAACTACACGAAGAAGAAATAGGCCAAGCGACTAGCAACATTTACGAAGCGCTCGCGGACTTGTTTCGCGGGCGCTTTTTTTTGAAGCGTCAATTTAGGACGAAACCACGAACCGATTCCCCTCGCTGTCTTTGAACATGGCGTAAGTGCCCCACGGTTGCTTTTCCGGCGGGCCTTCGAATTCCACGCCGCGCTTTTTCAGCTCTGCATACGTTTTGTCGATGTCATCGCACGCATATGACATGTTCATGAAGGACCCGATCCGTTTTTCGTCTCCTTCCGCGGTAAAGAGCACGACTCGTGTTTCCGCTTTCGGGACGCGCAGCTCGATCCAGCGTTGCTTTTTATCAAACGGCTGATCGGTGATGATCGTGAACCCGAGCTTTTCGGTGTAAAAATCCAAAGCCCGGTTCTGGTCGGCCACCGGGATGCTGACGAATTTGATTTGCTTGATCATGATGCGGCGAACGTAATTCGCTCTCTCTTTGCCCGTCCAGCGAACAACGGCGTATTGTGCAAAAACAGCTGTCCGTTTAAAAGTATAGATGATAGGGATTGGAATGATCGCCGCCTGCCGCGCCGGCTTGTCACGCCTTAGCCTTAGCGTCGGGGGAAGCCTTGCGCGGCGGCGGGTCCGTTTATCGGTATAGCGGTTCATTCCTTCTCAACCTCTCAACTCCTCAACTTCCCTTGCCTCGTTTCAAAGAAACCATCTCAGTCGACGACTACGTCATCGACGTCCTGATGCGTGATCTTGTTGGACATGATCAACAGCCGGCCGCTTATTTTGTTTATCTGCATCTTTACCGCCAGGCCGCGCGGACCAAGTGGAGACCGGTTTCAGCAAGTCTGCGCACCCTCGCGCAAGCGACTGGTCTTTCGAAAAGCGCCGTTCAGACAGCGCTCGAGAATTTGAGACGCCGCGAATTGATCGTCACCACTAGCGACCACGCCACGGCTACGCCGCGACACCGCGTTCTCCGACATTGGCGAAAGTAAATCCCAGATGTCAGAGTTCCGAGGCAGGTGTCTGTGGTCAGTGGTCGGTCGTCTCTGACCGCGCTCTCCGTTTCCGCACTAATCGAAGGGGAATAAAATACGCGAGGAACGCCAGCAGAAATACGGCGCCACCAATGCGCGCGCTCAATGTGATTGCGATCGATAATTCGGCCAACCCGAAGATCCAGACAAAACTTTCCCCCGCGAACGCTTGCCTCCATTGCGGTTGGCGACTGGCTGAAGGAACTCGCGGCCGAAGCGACGGCCAGAAGCGCGGCACCGCCTGCTGATAGGCTCGATACGATTCTCCCTGGCTTTGCCGAAGCGCTTCTTCTTCGCGAAGAATAAGCCGATAAACAAAAATCCAGTTCGCCGCGACCAGAAATACAAAACCAAGTCGACTGGCGAGAACGCCGATTCCCACCGCCAGCGGCAGATTCCCAAAGTAGAGCGGATTGCGGGTGTAACGAAATGGTCCATCTGCTACCAGAGCTTCGGAATGCTGACTCGTATCGTGAACGATATCGGTGCGCAGATAAGCCGCCGCCCACGTCCGCAACCCAGCGCTTAGAAAAGCGAGGAACGCACCAGCCAGGATCACTATTCGTGAGAACAGGTCCGCGTTTGGAGTACCGCGCACAATCGACGGCGCGATCAAATGCCGCACCGCGACTATGAACGGCACGTGATCGAAGGCCGAAAGGAAAAATCCCACGAAATAAATCGCGCAGATGATCCAAAACCGCATTTCGAACTCAAATTTCGTCGCCTGCACGCCGGTACTTTAACGGCGGGCATGTGGACGGCGATTCAAAATTAATTCGAAAGATTCCGGCGCGAACCGCTGAACTAAGATTCATGCGATCTCGATCTTCGTGCCTCAATCCCGCTCAAACCGTGTTTAAGCTCTGGCGTTTTCTACTTTGTAATTTCTACTTCTTGCTTTGTTAACTTGTGCCTGAAGCCACAACGCCACTCCGGTCGAAGACTCGCCGTGGAGAGCTCGAAATGCCACTGCGGCTCGCAGTTGATCCGCGCTTTCAAGATCGCGAGCGTCAACCGGGTCTCGATCTTCTCCGTGCGCTGGCCATCATCGTAGTCGTCATTTACCACGCCGCTCTTTTCGGATTCAAATTGCCCGGCCGCGTGGATCGCTTCGGCTGGATCGGTGTCGATCTTTTCTTTGTCCTCAGCGGTTATCTGATCGGCGGCCAGCTCCTCGCCCCGTTCGCGCGCGATCAGCGCATTAATCTCGGTCGTTTCTTCGCCCGGCGCGCCTTGCGAATCATGCCAGCCTACTTCGCGGTCCTGGCGATTTACTTTTTGTTGCCGTCGTGGCGCGAGTATCCCGAAATGTCGCAGCCGCTCTGGAAATTTCTCCTGTCGATCCAAAACGTTGCTCTGCACGGCGGCACCGCGTTTTCCCATGCGTGGTCGCTCGCGGTCGAAGACCAATTTTATCTTTGTCTTCCGTTCATTTTGCTCTTTGTGAATCGCTGGCCGCGATCCGCGATCATTATTCCGTGCGTCATCGTGTTCGGTGGAATCTTGTTGCGGACTTTTCTTGCCTGGCAAAATCCCGCAGCCGACTTCGGCGTCTCGTTTCGCGCGTTTCAATCCTGGATCTACTATCCAACCTGGACCCGGCTCGATCCGCTCGTCTTCGGCGTTGCCTTGGCCGCGATCGAAAAATTCCGGCCACAATGGTGGCAACGGCTCATGAACTGCGCGCCGTGGCTTTGGTTGCCCGGATTAGCCGCGGTCGCTTTTGGCCTTTATCTCGGCGAAGGAGATTATCTCAGTGTCGCGGCCGCGATCTGGCAATTTCCACTCATCGCGCTCGGCATGGCCGCGCTTCTGATCTGCGCGCTTAGTCCGCGGCTACCATTTCGTCGAGTTGCAATCCCCGGCGCCGCCTTCATCGCCAGCATCGCCTACAGCGCGTACTTGATTCAGAAACTGGTCATCCATTTCGTCGCGCAATTTTGCACGACTCACGACATCGCACTTACGTCCGTGCCCGCTCTCGTTCTCGTGGAGATCTGTGTTTACGCCTTCGCGACGGCGCTGTTTTTCGCAGTAGAGCGTCCATTTTTGCAACTGCGTCACCGTATTGCGCGGCGCGAACTCGCTGCAGTAGCGAAGGCCGTGGCTGACTTCTGACCTCTGTTCTCTGACGTCTGTCCCCTTAGAGCCAGCGGCGTACTGCGCGTTTCAATTCCAGATAAGGCTCGCCGAATTTTACGGTGAGATACCTCTCTTCGCGGAGGACCACGCCGTAATGCATGATTAAGGCGAGCGGAACGACGAACAGCAGCGTGATCCAGTCGTTTAGAAAAAAGCCGAGCGCGACCTGCAGTAAACAAAGCGCCAGATACATCGGGTTCCGGGTGAAGCGATACGGCCCGCCCCGCACAATCGTTAACGCGGGCTCGGCTGGGCTTACATTTGTCCCCGCTTTTTTCATTGTCACCACGGCCGACAACGCGAGCGTCGGCGCCAAAATCACGAGCGCAATTCCGCAAACGAGACAGGCGCTATAGCTCATGATCGGCAGCCTGATCACGAAGAAGTGCACCAAAGCGCTGATCACCGCGCCGATTAGCCAGATCAATGGCGGGAAAGCGATGACGCCGGGCTTATCCGATGCTGTGTCTGAGCTCATCACTTTCGCGAAGTATGCTGTTCAATGTTAAGTGCCAGTGCGGCTCGCACCTTCCTCTCCCTTGTTCGCGAGAGAATGGAGCGGTTGGGAACTGCGACATGGCCGGTACAGCCGCGAGGTAGCG
>QHRF01000067.1 GCA_003220055.1 Verrucomicrobiota bacterium
ACGACATGCGATTTTTACTATCTCAACCTCGCCGACTTAACGAGTCCATTCCATTCGACGCATCGTTTTCACCGACCGCCACCTTGTAAACGTTGCGCCGCTTCAGCTCCCCGAAGAAGTTGTCGATCTTCATTTCGACGCGGTCGCTGATCTGAATTGTGAAGCGGGAACAATTTTCTCGGCGAGCGCTTCGAAGCGCGGCTGACCGCGCAGGTCCTCAAGCATCGGATCAACCCTGATCGTAATGATGTCATTGGCGGCACCCTCGCGATACGCTCGCTCCAACGCATCGATGGCGCGCTCCTTGTCGCCTAATGCAATAAACATGAGCGCGAAACTGTAGGCGGAGACGTATCGGGATTTCGCCTCTTCAGTCATGCGCGACAGAATTTTTTGCGCTTTGTCGTGTTGTCCGATTCGCGCCTGCGCTTGGCCGAGGAAAGCCAGCGCCTGTGGATCGTCGTCTAACTCGACCGCTTTTTGATATTCGGCGATGGCCTCGGTTAAATGTCCCTGAAGTTGATATATCTGGCCCAGATAAAAATGCGCAAGATAAGAGTGAGGGTCGATCTCGATGGCCTTGCCTACTTGGGAAATCGCTTCGTCATAGCGACGTGCGTAAAAGTAAATCTGGCCGAGATCGGCATTGTCGATCATCGAAAGAGGATCTAGCTCGACTGCGCGTTTTCCTTCGGTAATGGCGCGATCAAACTCGCCCCGCGCTGTTAGCGGGCCGTTGGAAATCCAATGATAAGAGGTCGCGTAATTTGGATTTAACTGAATCGCGCGCTCAAATTCCGCAATCGCGCGTTCAAAGTCGTAGTCGTAGCCGCTAAGGATTCTTCCGGATGAAGCGTGTGCCTCGGCGAGTGTATTGTCGAGTTCGAGGGCCTTCTTCGCCGCAACTCTCGCTTGCGGAATTGAGTCTTGCGGAGAAGCAGCACTAAAGACAGAGAGGAGTGTGTACGAATCAGCCAGGCCGGCATAGGCCAGCGCGTAGTTTGGATCTTTCGCAATCGCTTGATTGAAATAATCGATTGCGCGTTTCAAATCCGCACCGGTCCGTTTATTCCAAAAAAATCTGCCTTTGAGGTACAGCTCGTATGCTTCGGTATTCGCCGTTGGAACTTTCGCGATCGAGATTTTCTCCGATCCCGTGAGCTTCGCTTGCAAAGTGTCCGCAATGGTTTTCGAAATCTCGCTCTCGACAGCGAAGATGTCGGTAAGCTTTCGATCGTAGGTCTCGGCCCAAAGATGGGCATCGGTCAGCGCGTTGATCAGCTGGACATTGACGCGCACCTGATCGTTCGCTTTCTGCACGCTGCCCTCCAAAATGTTCATCACGCCAAGCTGCTTCGCGATCTGGGGCAAATTATCCGGCGCGCTTTTGAAATGCTGCGTCGATGTGCGCGAGATCACTTTCAAGTCCGCCACCTTCGCGAGGCGCGTGAGGATTTCGTCCTGCACTCCTTCGGCGAAATAGGCGTTATCGGGGTCCCGACTGAGATTATCGAACGGCAACACCGCGATGCTTTTCTCCGGGATCGCCGAACCGGTAGGAGGTGGCTCGACAGCGGCGTTTCTCTTTCCAGAAAGTTCGTCCTTCAATTCATCGGTGATTTTCTTGGCAACTGCGCTCTTAATGGTATCGGCCAACGAAGGGGACGCAGTGGCGCTCGATTGAGGCAGTGTCGCTAATCCACGTTTGTCGAGCGTGCGCATGATCGCGGGCGCGAAAATCACTGACGCGCTGGCAAGCACGAGGAGTAATCCCGCCAGGACGAAGATCGCGCGTGCGAGTGGAGAAAGTCCTTTACGCGTCGCTGTCGTAGTTGAGCGAACGGCTCCGCGCACCTTGCCGATTCGCGCCGGCGGCGTGGGATTGCCAATTGTCTCGGCATAAAAATTAACTAACGAGACCATAACTCCGTGTTTTACTTCCACGTCGCCCAGTTCGTGAAGATACGGCTGCCAACGACGCTGTTGTGCGAGATCGTCAGCCACGCGTTTACTAATGAGAATGTGGCCAGCATCCCCGCAATCCATCACCCGCTGCGCGATGTTGATGCCTACGCCGGCAATGTTTTCGCGCTCGTTTGCATCCTTCACTTGATGGACCGGGCCGCTGTGGATTCCCATTCTCACCGGCAGACTTGGCTGCGCGCGCAAAGCGTGGCCGATCTCCAGGGCGCATTCGACCGGCTCTTCCACTGACCCGGTGAAAACCAGCGCCATGCCATCGCCAGTCGGCAAAACGGTAAGCGCTCCTGCAGCCTCGGCCTCGCGCGCCGCTTCGGTGCTGCGCACAATCTGGTTCAATTCCTGAAGCGCTTCTGATTGTTCGTCGGTCAGCAGCCTGGAGTAGCCGACGATGTCTATGAAGAGCACGTGTGCAATCTCCAGGCGCTTAGCCTTGTGCTCGTCAGCCATGAAGCGCGACTCTACTGGCTGAGCGCAACCCTCTCTAGCCTATTCTTTTGCCGCGAGCGATAGGACGAACAGGACATTGTCGAGTCCGAGCTTTATGTCCGAAGGAGGCGACACGTGTTTCGCGAAAAAATTACGCAAATTCATTTTCAGCTTCTGAAAAAACTTATTTTGGCGCGAGTGAGGCCACGATTTTGTCAAACTTGGGATTGCCGTGCAGCGGTTTCCACAGTGGGTGAAATTTGAGACGCGCGTAGTTAATGTAACTCGGTATCGACACCAGTTTTTGGAGTACTTCGATGGCGCGATCGTGTTCACCGGTCCAGGTATAAACCTGGGCGAGGCCTTCCAGCACCAATGCGCCGTCGTAGATGTCTTTCGAGAGCGGCATCAGATCGACGGCGTGCTGTGCTTCTTGCAGGGCAAGTTCTTTCTGCCCCAGGCCCGCATCGATCTGAGCCAGCACTGCGATTGTGCGTGCATGTTCGGGCTTAACGACCAATCGCTGGGCGAGAATCGTGCGTGCCGAACGAAAGGCAGCGAGTGTTCCGGCTGAATCGCCGTTATCTCGTGCGATCATCGCCTCAAACCACTCTTTCGGGTAGTAAAAGCTGTAATCAATGTCTTGAAAATCCGACCGCCGTGACGCGGCGAGAATGCGCTCCGCTTCGGCAAAGTTGCCGTCCATCAGCGCCAGGAGTACTCGGACAGGAGTTTGTCCCGCGCCTACATCCATTTCCGGATTCTTGGCGAGCACCTCGCGCAAAGCGGTTGAGTTGCCTGTTCCATTGAAAACAGCTGAGTCCCGCCGATAGAAAACAATTGGCGTGCGTTCGCCCGCAGCAAGGACGCGCTCATAAACCTGCGCCGCTAAAAGGTGTCTGCGTTGCAGGTTGTAGGTATCGGCCAACAGATTGTAAGCATTCGGATTTCGCGGATCGAGAGCGACAGCAGTAGAGAAATCGCGCTCCGCCTGAGACCAATTGTTGCGACGTCGATTGATGTAGCCGTCGAGAATAAAAAACGGCGTGCTGTTCGGCAGACCCGGGCGCGCGACGGCGAG
>QHRF01000068.1 GCA_003220055.1 Verrucomicrobiota bacterium
TTCTCTCGGGTCGCATCTGTGTGCTTACACGCGACTCGCGACACGAGCTGGGTCCCGGCGACACCTACGCCATCCCGGCGAACATCGAGCACAGCATCGAGATCATTGAGGACGCGGAGGAGGTCCAGGTGTTCACGCCGCCACGGGAAGATTTCCGCTGACATCCATTAACGCCTAATTAAGCGCTCCAGCCAAACGCTGACCGTTTAGAAGATTCGCACATGACAACTTCAATACGCAAATTGGCAGCAAGATGCCTTTGAGCTTCGTTCATCCTGTGCACCGGGCGACGCAATTCCATGCGTCGCCATTTCGTCCATGACTGCCCGCCAAGTTCGTTGCGCCATTTTCGAATCGTGAGCGGCGAGCGATATTGAGATTCAGCGTCGGGACGCGATGCGATTCATTCATCGCGTGAAGCAGGCGCTCGGCATCATGCCGATCGCGCGTTTTAAGGCTGCCTTGTTTTCGAGAATGGTTTTCCTGCCAATAGAAAACGCCGCTACGCCAGCGGTAGAGTCGATACTTGAGCTGCACGTTTTTCCCCACGTTGAGGAGAATGCACACACCGAAATTTTTCCGTTAGCGAGTAGTCGCAGAGTTGCATGAGAGTTCGTGCGAATTGTGGGTTCGCTGGCTCCTGTGCTGGCAATTTGCTGGCATTTTCGCTGAAAACTGGTCCCACCAGCTGGAGAAACTGTTGCACCTGAACAGTTTAAAATTTGGCTCCAGAGGTAGGATTCGAACCTACGACCAATCGGTTAACAGCCGACCGCTCTACCACTGAGCTACTCTGGATCGTCGCGCTCGGTGAGCGGCGTGAAATTTGCGCAAGACGCGCCAGCGCGGCAAGTAAATTGGTTGCGGGGGCTGGATTTGAACCAGCGACCTTCAGGTTATGAGCCTGACGAGCTACCAGGCTGCTCCACCCCGCGGGATAATTATGGCGAGATGATGCGCGGAATCAAACTCAAAGCCGATTTGAAGTCTGCAAACCGAACGGTGCAAGTCAATTCGGGTGCTGTGTCAAAAGCATTACCATTTTTTTAATAAATTCCACGGTTTTGGCACAAAAGGTTCTGCAAAGTGACGCACTCAAACCCATGCGCATACTCATTGCAGACGATCAGGCGGGCGTCGGTAACACTCTGGCTTTGCTCGTTTCCGCGGCCAAACACCACGTCGTTAAAGTCGTTAGTTCCGGTGCGGAAGCAATCCGTGCCTACCGCATTTACAAACCGGACGTTGTGCTAATGGATTATTCCATGGGCAGGCTGAATGGTGGCACGGCGTGCCGATACATTCTGACCGAAGATCCGGCGGCCCGGATTGTTTTTGTTTCCGGCCGGCCCGCAACTGATCTCGCTGATATTGGCGCCGTTGCGTTTCTGCCAAAGCCGGTGGAGCTGAAGGACCTCCAAGAGCTGCTCAATAATATAGACACGCAACTGGTCTTCGATTACGCACGGGCCAGGTAAACCCAGAAGCTTAATTCGTTCGCTCTTTTGCGAGGCGCCGGAAATTTGCGTTCTTTGCTCGGGGCGTTTCCGTTAATGAGTGACCACGACGAGCGCTGCAAAGAAAGATGCCGGTAGAATTCTCGTCGGCACTGCGAGCTGGACTGATCCCGGATTTGTCGAGCGTTGGTATCCGAAAAAAATGGCGGCACACGAACGGCTCGCCTGGTATGCGCAACATTTCGCGATGGTCGAGGTTAATTCGACCTTCTATTCGGTTCCCGACGCGCGAACGGTGGAGCGTTGGTGCGCCACTACGCCGGATAATTTCACCTTCGACGTCAAGCTACATCAGCTTTTTTCGTTTCATTCGACCCAACGAAAATTGTTGCCGCCGGAATTGCAGCGAATTGCCCAGGCCGACGCAAAAGGAAAGGTGAACACGTCGCCAGAACTGCGAGATGCGCTTCTCGAATCTTTTCTGCGACCGATATCGATCTTGCAATCGGCTGGAAAGCTCGGCGTGTTCTTGTTGCAGCTTTCGCCGGCGTTCTCGCCGCGAAAACATCACCTGAGCGAGCTCGAAGCGTTGATCGAAAAGTTTGCCGATTATCAACTCGCAATCGAGTTCCGAAATCGCAACTGGGTCGTAGGCGATCAGCTAAAATCGACAATCGTTTTTTTGCGCAAACGTAACGTGGGATTTGTGAACGTCGACGCGCCGGCCTCCGATCATTTTTCGGTCGTGCCTTCGGAGCTAAATGAGATTACGAATCCGAATTTCAGCTATTTGCGTCTGCACGGCCGCGACCCTAAAGCATATCTAACCGGCAAGACCGTAGCCGCGCGCTTCAACTACGATTATTCCGGCAATGAAATTGAGGAAGTAGCCGATCGTAGCCGTAAACTCGCACAGGACGCCAATGACGTGCACGTGGTGTTCAACAATAACAATCTCGATTACGCGCCGCGGGCGGCGATACGTCTGAGGGCGGCGCTCGGTCAATCGGTGGCGTTGCCGTCGCCGCAGACACCCGAATTGTTTTAGATTACATTCGCGCTCGTGCCACAGTCGCCATTAGTTGAGGAGCGCCGCAGTGATGGGCCGCGGCTGCCCGATTTCCTGGCCCGGAAGAAACGGTGGTTGGCCGATCATCACATGACGTTGATGACGATGGCGGATACGCCGCACTCGATCGCACTCGGCTCCGCGATCGGGATTTTTTTTGGGTTCACGCCGCTTTGGAGTTTAAAAACGCTTCTTTCCATCGCAGTCGCATGGATATGTCGATGTAATAAGATTGCCGCCGCGATCGCGGTGACGGTGCACGACGTCCTGATTTTTGTAATGCCGGCCATTTACTTTGCCGAGTACAAGGTTGGTTGCTGGGCGCTGCATCGGCCGCCTCCGGCGCATCGAATCCGATTCCACTTTGGATTGCATGATTATTTACACTGGGACGTGTTTCTGAGAGTGGTGTGGCCGGCGTTTATTGGCTCGCTCTTTCTGGCAATTCCGTCCGCTGTCGTGGTTTATCTTGTGATGCGAATGCTGATTAGCCGGGCCCGGTCGCCCCAGGCCTCAGCCTGAGGACCGTAGCAGGCAGGAGGAGGGACACTTTTTCTCCTTCGAAGGCACGGGAGTTGCATCACAAAGCGCGAAACGGCTCGCCTTGTGCCCCAGTAGGCCCGACGCAGCCAGCACTAAATCCTATGAAACCAGTTATCGTTATCGCTTCAAGCCTTCTGCTTTGCTCATGCGCCGACATGTATGTCACCAAGACCGATGTGGCCACGCCCGGCGGCCGCACCGCCGGTGCTATCGACGCCAAGGACTACGGTTCGAAGGGCGTCCACATGATCACGAACTGCGGGGTAGGGGCGAGCAATCCGAGGGCCATCTATATTAGGCCTTTCTGCATTGACACTGCCGTGTTCAAAGGAGATGAGGCACTGAGCGACGGTGAAATGCCGATTCGTAAAGCCTTGTCGCCTGTAGAGTTTGCCAACGATTTAAAGGAACAATTGGAAAAAATCGCGCCCGCCAGAATTTTGAAGGACAGGGAATCGCCGCGCACCGGGTGGCTGGTCGAGGGTCACTTTCAGATGATCGACGGCGGAAATCCCTATGCTCGCTTCTTCGCAGGTTCTTTTGGCGCAGGGCAGTCGTTTCTGGCGCTGCACGTCAGGATCACGGATGTCGATCGTCACACCGTCGTTTATGAATTCGATATGGCCGGTGGCAGTCGTTTCCAAGGCAGACATGGAACGGTGCGCGCCAGCGGGCTCGGACGGGCGACAATAAGTCGGCGTTCGCGTTCTCGCGGGTTGTTAACTGATTGGCGGCGATTAACTGTAGCGGCGGTCGCGGCGGCCGCATTGTGATTTGAGAATTGCAGGCGACACGCCTGCCACTACAGTTTCGTCCGTGATTCTTACCCGCCGCATTACCATCATTGCTGCCGCGCTTCTTTTTGGCGCACTTCGTTCGGCTTTTTCCGCGCAAGCCTACGTCATTGTCGATGCGCAGACCGGATTTGTTTTGCAGGAACACGAATCCAAGCAGAAGCGCCAAATTGGCAGTTTGACGAAAATCGCCACCGCGATGGTTGTTCTGGATTGGGCGGAGCACAAAGGTGGTGATCTCAATCAGACCGTTGTGATTCCGCCTTCCGCGTTTGTGGGCACATTAGAAAACAACATCGGGTTTCAGCCTGGCGATGAGATTGCGCTGCGCGATTTGCTTTACGCCGCACTGGTTCAATCGGACAACGTCGCTGCCTACACACTCGCGAGTTATGTTGGATCGATAATTCAGGGGCCGGCGCCGAAATCGAAACTGTCAGCCGTCGATGTCTTCGTCACTCAGATGAATGCGCTGGCCAAGCAATTGAAAATGGAACGGACGCGTTTTGTGAATCCGCATGGCGTCGATCAAGACGTGAAACCGCTTCCATACTCGAGCGCTGAAGATCTGGCCAGGCTGACGCGTTATGCTCTGAACAAGGCGAGCTTTCGCTTTTACATTTCTCAGAAGGAACGCCAGATCTCGTTTCGTCACGGAGGCA